>ONJV01000214.1 GCA_900318215.1 uncultured Veillonellaceae bacterium | reverse complement strand
GTCGCGGCACGGTGCTCGTCGCTTATGAAAAGGCTCGCAAGGAGGGGAAGACGCACGCCGAAGCCATCGCCTACGCGAAGGACGTCAACAACAAGGCAAACTTCCAGTACGGCACGCAGGACGCGCCGAACATCTTCCGGCGCGGCAGCATCGTCTCCCAGCTCGCCTTGCAGTTCAAGAAGTACGGCTTCAAAGAGCTCGAAGTCATGGCGGATTTCTCTCCGTGGAGCAAGAAGACGAGCCGCAAGCAGAAACTCATGTTCTGGGGCATGTACGCGCTCCTTTGCGGCGCGATGGGTGTCCCGGCACTCGACTGGCTCGACGAGATTTTCGGCGAGAAGACAGGATTCTACACGAAAGACGAGCTCCAGAAAGCCATCGTCCACCTCTGCGGCGGCAACAAGAGGCTTGCCGTCAGCCTCATGTATGGCATTCCTGCCGCCTTCAACATCAACCTGTCCAGCCGCGCTGGCATGTCCGACGTCATCCCGACAAGCCTCGGCGACTTTGCGGGCCCGACCATTTCCAAGAGCGTGCGCCTCGCACAGGATTTGCTCGGCGGTGACTACGCGAACGCGCTGCGCGACGTCAACCCCGGCCTCTACAACCTCTATGCTGCAGGCACCGGCGAATCGCGCGGCAAGCGTGACCGCCTCAACGACCGCTACGTCACCGCGTGGGACCGCATCCTCCGCGCCGTCGGCTTCCGCAGCGTGGACGAGACCATCCCGACCGACATGCAGCGCATCATCAGCCGCGACAAAGCTGCCGCTACCAAGGAACGCCAGGAAGCACAGGACGCCTACATCCAGAACCCGACGAGCGAGAACAAGCAGCGCCTCAAAGATTTGGGCATCAAAGAGAAAGACGTCCAGAAAGAAGCGACGAAGAAGAACCAGACCCGCGAAGAGCGCACGCAGGGCACGGTGCCGAAGAAGGACAAGGACAAGTACAAGCCGCTGACCGACTTCATGAAGGAGTGAGATGAATGGACTACGTTTCCACTTTTCCGCCGTGAGACGGCGTGATATAATCAAAGCGGGGGAGGAATTCACATGAAGCACTCAGCAAGCGACGTCGCGCGCTGGTTCCTCTGGCGCAACGACGCAGAAATGCGGACAGGAGATTCCGAATACATCTCCAACCTCAAATTGCAGAAACTTCTCTACTACGCGCAGGGCATCTACCTTGCGCTCTCGGGGAAGAAACTTTTCTCTGACAATCTCATCGCATGGGCGCACGGCCCCGTTGTCGTGGACGTCTATCACGAATATTGCTCGAATGGTTCCAGAGGCATCGAGTACAACGAAAGCCTCCGACCGAAAGAGAAATATTCCAAGGAAGAACGGAACGTCCTCGAACAAGTCTACAACTACTTCGGGCAGTATTCCGCTTGGAAGCTCCGCAACATGACACACGAAGAACGTCCGTGGCTTGAAACGCCTCAGAATCACGTCATCTCGCCGAAGCTTATCAAAGAATATTTCCTTGAGGAATACGTCCGTGAATCGGCGTAAGCAAGCGGCAATCCCGACGCGCGGCGCGGACTGGACGAACTCATGCAGGAGATTTCGAGACACACGCTGCTGGAATTGCGCGACCGTGGAAAAGAATCCTTTGGCGGATTTGAAAAGCTCCCGCGTGCACGTATCCAGTTTCGCCCATCGTGGAATCTCCCAGAGGACGAAAACGTTCTGATCTTCCGATTCAAGAGCAGCGACTATCGGATGCTCTGCGTCAAAGACAAGAAGCGGGAAGTCCTCTACATCATCGGATTCGACTTTGACTTCTCAGCCTATGACCACGGGGATTAAAAAAGAGGAATCCCACAATCACATATCCAAGAGCGTATAGGAAAGCAAAATCCTACACGCTCTTTTTGTATGCAAGGAGGCAAGGAATGCAGAAGGATAGAAGGTGCTGATTTGGAGAAAATCACATACGTACAACTCATCATGACCATCATCTCGGCGGTCGCGACAGGATTCATCACGCACCTCTGGCGTAAGATTGACAAGCGCGAAAAGGAACGCGAGGACGAGCGGCAGAAAGAGATTGCGAAAGAAGCCAAGTTCAAGAACGCCATGCAAGAAGGAATGCAGGCCATGCTCCGCGACCACATCATCCAGACCGCATCAAAGAGCATGAAGCAGGGATACGCGCAGGTCTACATGGTCGAGAACATGACGCACATGTTCGCGAGCTACATCGACCTTGGCGGCAACGGTGCCGTGCGCTTCATCTTCGAGAAATTCATGAAGCTCCCTGTCGTTCGGGACAGCAGCGAGAAAGGGGAGAACCCATCATGAAGATTACGACCGATATGATTATCGGCTTCTGCCTCGGCGTCGCGCTCATCCTCAACATCGTTCTGGGCGGCGCGACCGAAGTCACCATGAACCTCTCGACCGGCATGGTCGGCTTTTTGGGCAAAGTCATGTTCACGCGGGACGGCAAGACGCCCACCCCGCAGGAAAAGAAGGAGGAACCAGAAAATGATTCGAGGATTTGACATCAGCGAAAACAATGCAGACGAGACGGGCCTCGTGCCCGAAGACCTCTTCGACGAAGCGGCCAATGCAGGCTGCAAGTTCGTCTACGTCCGCGCGTCGTGGGGAAACGGCCACGAGGACACCTGCTTCCGCGACAGCGTCGAAAAAGCGCACGCCCGCGGCTTCAAAGTCGGCGCATATCACTATGACTACGGCCTCACGCCCGACGACGCGGCACGGCAGGCGCAGCAGTGCGCGGACATCATCGACCGCGCGGGCGTGCTGCTGGAACTGCCGGTGTTTTACGACATGGAAGACACCGACAAATGGAAGCAGAATCACGGCTTCGACTTCAACGCATCGAACGTCACCGCCATGTGTCAGGCGTGGCTGGATAGCATCGGCCTTAACTCTGGCGTCTATGCTTCCTACAGCTGGCTCCAGAATTGCATCGACTGGCAGGGCCTCGGCTGTCCCATCTGGAATGCCGAATGGGGCGACGCCGACGACCTCGGCGGCTACGTCTGGCAGGATACCGAACAGCTCTGGCTTGGCAACCACTCCGTTGACGGCGACTGGATGTATGACGAAAGCGTCTTTCAGGACTGACGCGCGCTAAGAACCAGATTTCGCGAATTTTGGTTCTTATTCTTGCTAAGAACCAAAATCGGCAGATTCTTATTCTTAGCAACTGCCGAAGATTCCTCGGTAGTTCGCAGCATCCGCATAGAAATCCGCATAGAAATCCGCATAGCAATTTGCAGAAAACGCAAATTCCTTTTGCAAGGAGCGATTGCATGAGCAGCGAGCAGAAGCGCCAACTCAAGCGGCTGGAAAAGCGGGAGCAGGACGGCTGGCCGCGCCTCGTGACCCTCAAGGACATCTACCCGTTCGAGATGTTCCTCGAATCGAGAGGCTGGCACAGCGCCGTCACACGCGGCAACGAGCTCCTCCGCGTCTACCTCCCGAACAGCCCGAAAGAAATCATCGTCAAATACAACGAGGCCCGCCGCTGGACGACCGTCAACTGTCGTCACGGCATGGCCTTGTGGTATGCCTATGATATTTTCCACAGAGAAGAATGGAGGAAAACAGTATGAGTGACTGGACAAAATTTCGTGACGCTATCGAAGCAGACGTCGAAAACATGAAGCTCGGCGAGGAAGCCAAGCAGGAACTGACAAAGAACCTCGTCGAAAACGTCATGCCCGCCGTCGATGTCTGGATCGGCAAACTCTCGGCGGGCCTCATCGAGGAATCGAAAGAGGAGACGGGCTGGTGCAAAATCCGCGATGCCGTCGTCCTTCCTTATGCCCTGCGTGCCATCGCCTACGTCGGCAAGCAGGCGCTCGCCAAGACGATGGAAAAGACCGTCACGGCGTGACTTCAAAAACGGCGATTTTTGAGGTTTTAAATTCTAATCTTTGAAATCCAAGCATCACAAGAAGGGGCTTCCCAAGCGGAGGCCCCTTCTTTGTTTGTGGTGGATGGACGCAGTAAAGTTCCTGATGCTTTGACAAGATACACTCAAAAAACTTGGCTCTTCACCCGTAAGTGTGGGTGAAAATTTAGTATCAACAGTGTCTCAAGCCGCATGAATTGCGGTTCGAGGACGATTCGGCAATGGTACGACAAT
>ONJV01000133.1 GCA_900318215.1 uncultured Veillonellaceae bacterium | reverse complement strand
CGAAGAAGCCGAAGACGGCCACTGGCAGGTCGCCTACATCAAGAACTATCGCAACTACCTCGACACCATCTCGCCGCTCGTCAATGACGACATCGCGAGCTACATCGACGCGACAAAGCCCATCGTCGACGAATTCAACACAAAATTTGCCGACCAGAAAGCGACGTTCGCCTCCATGAACAAGACCTCGGATGGCCGCCTCTCGAAAAAGCAGCGCGAAAAAATCGCGGACTTCCTCGAAGAAGACGTCCTGCCCGCGCTGAAGCAGCGGCAGGCCAAGCTCGACGAAGTCGACGTGCCGAAAGGCGCGGGCTATCTCGCGCGTCAGCGGCAGAAATCGACAGAAATCACGATCAGCGCCTGGCAGCACTACATCAAGGGACTGCGCGAAGACAAGCCGCGCGAGTTCGACACGGCCGAGACGCTCATGAAGCAGGAGCTCGCCATCGACCTGCGCGTCGACGACATCATCCATCACACCGCGGTCAGCAAGAACATCCCGAATCCGCCCTGATGCTCCGCAAAAAGTCACAAAAAATTCATCGTTGCATCTTGCAACGATACGTGAAATCGAGTAAAATAAGAGCAAAGAATTTAGAATATAGTAGAAAACAGAACCAAGAAGGTGTTTCTCATGACGAATCAGATTCTCGCTCCCGTTTCCGGCAAAGTCGTCGAGCTTTCGAGCGTCCCCGACCCCGTCTTCTCCGAAAAGCTCACGGGCGACGGCTGCGCCATCCTGCTCGAAGGCGCGGACGTCCTCGCGCCCGTTGACGGCGAAATCACGCTCTTTTTCGAAACGAAGCATGCATTCGCCATCACGACGGCAAGCGGCGTGCAGGTGCTCGTGCATGTCGGCCTCGACACCGTCATCCTCGACGGCGAGGGCATCACGGCGCTCCATCATACGGGCGAGCACGTCACGGCTGGCACGCCGATTCTCCACCTCGACCTGCCGTTCCTCAAGAAACGCCACATCAATCTGATTTCGCCGGTCCTGATTGTCAACTACGACAAAGTCCGCGACCTCGCATCGGCGGGCTGCATCGGCGCGGAAGTCGCGGCGGGCAAAGATGCCGTCCTGCGCTATGCCGTCTGAACCGTGGGAGACCATCATGCTGCGATATGGAAAAGAGCCTCCGAAGCTTGCCAGCTCCGAAGGCTCTTTTCCTATCTCGAATTTCCTAAAATCCCAAAAGGCGATTCCGACATCGGCATAGCAGCCATCGCGTGTGCCGCCCGCCGTTGGGATTTCCCACGTCCCCTGTCGTCTTGTCTTTCCGATATTTCTATTATACGGCAGACGTTTGATTCAGTCAACGGTTCTTCTGCCCATTCCATCGGCACTTATTTCCTATATTATCGGCTGAAACAATCAAAAATAAGAATTCCGTTGCGACGCTATCCATGTTATAATGAAGTATCAAAATCCATCGAAAGGGCGTGGTCTCATGTCCCGCTTCTACGGCCACGGCGACAAGGTCGCCTATTTCTTCATCGCATTCGGCATCTACCTGCTGTTCCGCGCCATCTCGGAGGCGCGCGTGACATCGCTGATGGGCGAGGCGCTCTACATCTCGATCGCCATCTCGCTCTTCGCGAGCAACGTGCCGCGCGTCATGGACATCCCGCTGCACCTCGTGCAGCCCATCCGCAAGGTGGAGTTCTTCACATTCGCGCTCGCGCTCTGCTGCTTTGCCGCACTGTGCCTGCGCTACCTCATCTGACGTCCCATGATTTAGAAAGAAGGCTTTTATGCGGCTCTTGAAAGCCATGCACGAAACAGAACGCTTTTCCTCGACGGAACAGAACATCGTCGACTACATCCTCGCGCACCCGGCCGAAATCGCCGACCTCACGACGCGCGAGCTCGCGGAAAAGACGTTTACGAGCCCGGCCGCCGTCTTCCGGCTCTGCCAGAAGCTCGGCCTCAAGGGCTATAACGAATTCAAGCTCAAATTCATCAGCGAGGTCAACCGCGTCGCGGAAGGCGGGCGCAGCATCATCCACCGGCCGATTACGGAAAAAGACTCGACGGAGGACATCGTGCGCAAGATTGCGGCCATCGAGGTCGAAGCCATCGAAGAAACGAAGAACGAGCTCGACATGGCGGCGCTTGACCGCATCGCCCGCGCGATGAAGAAAGCAGCGGTCATCGACTTCTTTGCCTACGACCAGAATGCCGACCTCGCCTCGATGGCCATCTACAACCTGCTGCAGATTGGCTGCCCCGCCGTGCTGCACACGGCGATGAACAGCCAGTTCGCGCAGGCGCAGTACGCGGACCGCACGCATCTCGCCATCATCATCAGCCGTACGGGCATCAACCGCCGCCTCATCCGCACGGCGCAAATCCTCAAGGAGCGCCATGTGCCAATCGTCCTGCTCACCGTTTCAAAAGACGCGCCGCTTGCGCATTACGCCGACGAATACATCTACATCGCAAACGCCATCGAGTACCTCGACTTCGGCGGCACGGTCTTTTCCATCGGCGTGCGCTACGTGATGGACGTGCTGTTCTCGCTCGTGCTCGCGCAGGATTTCCAACATATTGAGAAAAATTACGACGTTTTCGAGGAATATCTTGGCAAACTCAATAACAAAAACCGGCTCTGGTGAGTCATGCCCCCGAAAAACAGAATCAAATTGCGAAAAGCGGAACATTGTTTCAGACGTGTTCCGCTTTTTTCATGTTTTTCCGAAACACGATTCCCATCTGTTTCAAACCTATTGATTCTTCGCGGGTCGTCGTGTTATGATGCAGTTGTCGAAAGGAACTCCGTCAGCGCGCGGCGGACATGCTCGATGCGGACATCGAGAACTTCAGACAACGGAATTTTCACACATGCAAGATACTTTGAAATTTATTCATTTCTTATTTGGGGGATCAAAAGACAATGACAAAACAAGAACTCTTTGACAAGTTCGTGGAGCTCATGGGGCGCTTCGCGGACATCCGCGCCGTCACCGCGCTGCGCGATGGCTTCATCATGACGACGCCGTTCACGATCTGCGGCTCCGTGTTCCTGCTGCTCGCGAATCTGCCGATTCCGGGCTACGCCGACTTCATGGCTGGCATCTTCGGCAAAGACTGGACGATTCCTCTGAACGCCGTCGCCGGCGGCACGTTCTCCGTGCTCGCCGTCATCGCCGTGCTCGCCATCACGTACAAGTACGTCGAGGCCGAGGGCTGCGATGCCATCATGGCTTCCATCCTCGCGCTCACGACGTTCATCATCGTCCTGCCGCCGTTTGCAGCGACAAAGGACGGCGTCATCGTGAACGACGTCATCCCGAAGGCCTGGGCAGGCAGCAACGGCGTCATCACGGCCATCCTCGTCAGCTTCTTCGTCTCGGCCGTCTTCTGCTACTGCGAAAAGAACCACATCGGCATCAAGATGCCGGATGCCGTCCCGGGCGGCGTTGCCAAAGCTTTTGAAGCACTCGTCCCTGGCATGGTTCTCTTCACGACGGCTGCCATCGTCTATGGCGTCTGCCACTTCGCACTCGGCACGACGTTCCCCGAGCTCATCTTCAAAATCATCCAGACGCCGCTGCAGGGCCTCTCGGACAGCGTTGTCGGCGGCACGGTCATCGTCTCGCTGCAGTCCATCCTGTTCTGGGCCGGCATCCACGGCCCGAACGTCGTCGGCGGCGTCGTGAACCCGCTGCTCATCGCGAACTCGCTCGACAACCAGGCGCTCATCGACGCCGGCCAGCAGCTCGCTGGAAATCCGGCCGCGAAAATCTTCACGTGCCAGATCAACGACGTCTTCGTCAAATCCGGCGGCTGCGGCCTCACGATGGGCTTCCTGATCGCCAGCTGGCTTTCGGCGAAATCCGACCAGATGAAATCCATCACGAAGCTCGCAACGGTGCCGGGCCTCTTCAACATCAACGAGCCAATCATCTTCGGCCTGCCAATCGTCTTCAACCCGTACCTGCTCTTCCCGTTCATCTTCGTGCCGCTGTTTGCCTTCTTCATCACGTACGCTGCCATCGCCATCGGCTTCATGCCGCCGTTCAGCGCCGTGCAGGTGCCGTGGACGACGCCGCCAATCATCGCCGGCCTGCTCTTGGACGGCTGGCAGGGCGCTGTCATCCAGATCATCAACCTTGCGATGGCCACGGCCGTCTACTTCCCGTTCGTCCGCGCACAGGACAAAAAGATGCTCGAAGAAGAGCAGGAAGCAGCCTGAACTGCACCAATGGCTCCCCCTCTGGGGGAGCTGTCGAGCGATAGCGAGACTGAGAGGGTAAAGCCACCAACTCTGATAGATTCCATTTCATCGTTCATATTTTTAGGAGGAACCCATTATGAAAAAAATCGTACTTCTCTGCGCTGCCGGCATGTCCACGAGCATCCTCGTCAAGAAGATGCAGGAAGCAGCCAAAGCCGACAGCTTTGACTGCGAAATCGCCGCGTATCCGACGTCCGAAGCGAAGGACAAGGCCGCCGATGCCGACGTCATCCTGCTCGGTCCGCAGGTGCGCTTCCAGGCGAAGAAGATTGCCGAGCAGTGCCCGGGCCGTCCCGTCGAGCCCATCGACATGCGCCTCTACGGCCGCATGGACGGCGCCGGCGTGCTGAAGTTTGCCCGCGAAAAGATGGGCGCATGAGGAGGAACTGACACGATGGAAGGACTCGAACTCACTGCATTCCAAATCATCTCGGCCGTCGGCACGGCGCGCAGCTCGTACATCGAAGCCATCCGCGCAGCCAAGAGCGGCGATTTCGACGGCGCGAAGAAGCTCATCAAGGAAGGCGACGAGATGTTCGTCGAGGGCCACAACGCGCATGCGGGCCTGCTCGAAAAAGAAGCGAACAACGAAGTCGGCCCGCTCGGCCTGCTCATGGTGCACGCCGAAGACCAGCTCATGAGCGCTGAAGCATTCAAGACCATCGCGCTCGAATTCATCGACAGCTATGAACGCATCGAAGCGCTCGAAGCCAAGGTCAAGGAACTCGAAAAATAAAGGAGCACTCAACTATGCCATTTCCAAAAGGTTTCTTATGGGGCGGCGCAGTCGCTGCCCATCAGCTCGAAGGCGGCTGGCAGGAAGGCGGCAAGGGCGTCTCGGTCGCTGACGTCATGACGGCGGGCCGTCACGGCGTGCCGCGCGAAATCACGGACGGCGTGCTGCCGGGCAAGAACTACCCGAACCACGACGCCATCGATTTCTACCATCACTACAAAGAGGACATCGCGCTGCTCGCCGAGATGGGCTTCAAATGCTTCCGCACGAGCATCGCGTGGACGCGCATCTTCCCGAATGGCGACGACGCCGAGCCGAACGAAGCAGGCCTGAAATTCTACGACGACCTCTTTGACGAGATGCACAAGTACGGCATGGAGCCCGTTATCACGCTCTCGCATTTCGAGATGCCGTTCGCGCTCGTCAAGAAATACGGCGGCTGGCGCAGCCGCAAGCTCGTCGACCTCTTCGTGCGCTTCGCGGTCACCTGCTTTACGCGCTACAAGGACAAAGTCAAGTTCTGGATGACGTTCAACGAAATCAACAACCAGCGCAACGTCGAAGTGCCGTTCACTGCCTTCACGAACTCCGGCGTCGTCTACAAGGACGGCGAAGACAAGTTCGCGACGCTCTACCAGGTCGCGCATCACGAGTTCCTCGCGTCGGCGAAAGCCGTCATCGAGGGTCACAAGATCAACCCTGATTTCAAGATCGGCTGCATGCTCGCCATGACGCCCGTGTACCCCGAAACCTGCAATCCGGGCGACCAGGTCGCCGCGCTCAAGGAGATGGACAAATCGTTCTTCTTTGGCGACGTGCAGGTGCGCGGCCACTATCCCTCCTACATCATCAAAGAGTGGGAGAACAAGGGCTACCACATCGAGATGGAGGACGGCGACCTCGACATCCTCGCCGAAGGCAAAGTCGACTACTTCGCGTTCTCGTACTACATGAGCGAAGCGACGTCGTGCGACCCGACGCACCTCATCGACCGCCAGGGCGGCTTCTCAAAGAGCGTCCACAACCCGTACCTCAAAGAATCCGACTGGGGCTGGGCCATCGATCCGATCGGCCTCCGCTACATCCTCAACGTCCTGCAGGAGCGCTATGAAGTGCCGCTGATGGTCGTCGAGAACGGCATCGGCCTCCACGAGACGCCAGACAAGAGCGACGGCATGATCCACGACGATGCCCGCATCGACTACATGCGCGCGCACATCGAGGAAATGAAGAAAGCCGTCGAAGAAGACGGCGTCGACCTCTGGGGCTACTGCCCGTGGGGCCCGATCGACCTCGTCTCCGCCGGCACGGGCGAGATGGAGAAGCGCTACGGCTTCATCTACGTCGACAAGGACAACGAAGGCAACGGCACGCTCGCGCGCTCGCGCAAGAAGTCGTTCTACTGGTACAAGAAAGTCATCGAGACGAACGGCGAAGACCTCGGATAACCCCGCGATTCCCTCCCAAAACGCTGAAAGAGGCGGCCGCACATCTGCGGCCGCCTCTTGGCGTCTCCTGAATTCAGTTTTCCTGCTGTTCCTCTGCCTCGATGAGGTCATCTCTGAGTCCGCGCATAGCGCGCCTCGCGATGGAGATGGGGCAGTCGGGAGAGCAGATCGGACAGTGGCCGCAGCACGCCTCGATGGCGTCGAGCGCGGCCTGGACTTTTTCTTTCTGAAGCNNCTCGCGATGGAGATGGGGCAGTCGGGAGAGCAGATCGGACAGTGGCCGCAGCACGCCTCGATGGCGTCGAGCGCGGCCTGGACTTTTTCTTTCTGAAGCATCGTATTTTCCGCTTTCCTTACTTGTCAACGACCGGCACTTTGGCGCGGATGCCGAGCATGACGAGGACGAGGCAGCCGAAAGCCGTCGCGAGGCCGAGCCAGCCGTTCTGCGTGACGCCGTCGACGATGTAGCCAATCAGGCAGCAGACGGCCACGGTCAGGACGTACGGCAGCTGCGTGCTGACGTGGTCGAGATGGTGGCACTGCGCACCAGCCGAAGCGAGAATCGTCGTATCGGAAATCGGGGACGCGTGGTCGCCGCCGACCGCACCCGAGAGGACGGCCGCGACGCAGAGCGTCAGCAGGCTCGGATTGTCCGTGCCGACGACGGCGAGCGCAATCGGAATCAGGATGCCGAACGTGCCCCAGCTCGTGCCGGTCGCGAACGCGAGGCCGATGGCGACGAGGAAGAAAATCGGCGGCAGCAGCGTCATGACCGTCGCATTCGAGCTGACGACGGCACCGACATAGCCGCCGAGGTCGAGGTATTTGTCCGAGCAGATGCCCGAAAGCGTCCACGCGAGGCAGAGGATGAAGATGGCGGGAACCATGGCCTTGAATCCTTTCGTGAAGCACGCGCAGAACTGGCCGAACGTGATGACGCGGCGCGGCAGATAGAGAAGCCCCGTGAAGACGAACGCGATGAACGAGCCCATGACGAGCGATTTCGCCGAATCGCAGTTCGCGAACGCATCGGCGACGGATTTGCCGTCGTGGATGCCGCCCGTGTAGAGCATGCCGTAGACGCAGGCCGCAATCAGCACGACGAGCGGCAGCAGGAGGTCGAGAATCTTGCCATTGCCGGCGCCGAGGACTTTCTCGCTCTCCGCTTCCTCTTCGTCCGTATCCTGATACTCCGGCGGGATGAAGAAGTGCTCGGCGTTCTCCTGCACGGAGCGGCCCATCGTCGCATAGTCGCGCCCCGTCCAGATGATGAAGATCATGAAAACGAGCGTGCACCAGGCGTAAAGGTTGAACGGGATCGTCTGCAAGAACAGCGTGAAGCCGTCGATCGTGGAATCTTCCGGCAGCGACGAGCCGACGGCCGCCGCCCAGCTCGACACCGGCGCGATGATGCACACAGGCGCTGCCGTCGCGTCGATGATGTACGCGAGCTTCGTGCGCGCGATCTTGAACTTGTCCGTGACGGGGCGCATGACCGTGCCGACCGTCAGGCAGTTGAAATAGTCGTCGATGAAGATGACGATGCCGAGGAGCGCCGTCAAAAGCGAGGCGCTGCGCTTGCCGTGGATGGCCTTCGCCGCCCAGGCGCCATAGGCGCGCGTCGCACCCGACCGCGTGATGGCCGCGACGAGGATGCCGAGGATGACGAGGAAGACGAGGATGTTGACGTTGCCGCCGACCTTGTCCTCCATGACGGCGAACATCGTGGGGATGGACTCGAGGATGTTGCCGCCCGTAAAGAGCAGTGCGCCCGAAAAGATGCCGATGATCAGCGACATGTAGACTTCCTTCGTCCAGAGCGCGAGGACGATCGTGATGACCGGAGGCAAGATGGACCAGACCGTTTGTGCCATTGATGATTCCCACTTTCGTTACAAGATAACAGGTTCCTCAAAAAACCATGTTCCTATTGTATAACAATGCTGTTATAGAAGCAACGCTTTTTCTGCAAGTATACAAAAAAACAGAGGAGGCGCCGCCTCCTCTGTCATCTTCTGTTTACGATACAAATGCATCTGCAAGCCGACCGAATTCTTCGAGCGAAAGCGTTTCGCCTCTGCGCGTCGGGTCGATAGCCGCATGCTCGAGGGCGTCGCGGACCTGTTCTTTCGGGAAGCCACCGCCTTTGAGGGCGTTGGCGAGGGTCTTGCGGCGCTGGCCGAAGGCGGCTTTGACGACGCGGAAGAAGGTTTTTTCATCGCGTACGGCGACGGCTGGCGTCTCGCGGACGCGGCAGGCGATGACGACGCTCATGACTTCCGGCGCGGGGATGAAGGAGCGCGGCGGGACGTCCAAAACAATTTCGGGCTCGGTGTAGTACTGGACGGCGACGGAGAGGGCGCCGTACGTTTTCGAGCCGGGTTTGGCGACCATGCGCTCGGCGACTTCTTTCTGCACCATCGTCACGAGGTGCGTGATCGGCAGGTGCTGCTCGAGGAGCGCCATGAGAATCGGCGTCGTGATGTAGTACGGCAGGTTCGCCGCGACTTTGAACGCGCCCGGCCCCATGATGGCGGGGATGTCGGTTTTGAGGATGTCGCCGGGGACGATGGTGACGTTGTCGTAGCCTTTGAGCGTCTCGGCGAGGATGGCGGGGAGCTTCTTGTCGAGCTCGACGGCCGTGACGTTCGCGCCCGCCTCGGCGAGGCCCTGTGTCAGTGTGCCGATTCCGGGGCCGATTTCGAGGACGCGGTCGCCGGGCTGGATCTCGGCCGCCTCGACGATGCCGTCGACGATGCCTTTGTCAATCAAGAAATTCTGGCCGAGCTTCTTGCTCATGTGGATGCCGAAGGCTTTCAAAATGTGCAGCGTGACCTCGCGGCTTGCGATGGTCGGATGCAGGACTTCTTTTTCGTTATCGTTCATATTGCTTGGCACCTCCTTCGACAGCACCATCGAAGACTCCGTCACTGCCTGCCTTCGACACTCCCACCACCGCTTCGCGGTCCCCCTCCCTCAAAGAGGGAGGCTGAGAAGCAGGAGAAAGCGCGGCGACGGCCGCTTCGAATTCTTCGCGCGTGACGCCGTAATGGTTGAGCCGCTTCAGAAAAGTCTTGGCATTCGCAAAGCCGAGACCGAGGGCCGCGCCGAGTTTTGCGCGGCGCTTGCTCGCGTCCGCGCCGCCCGAAATGCCGGCACGGATGAGGTCGGCACCTGTAAACGTTTCGGTCGGCTCGATATGATGCGTGCGGACTTTTTCGAGCGCGGCGCGGATGGCGTCGGGCTTGGCCTGCTCAATGCCGATGTCGCCCTCCGCTGTCGCGTCCTCCACGGGCACGAAAGCGTGCTTCGCCTCGGGGAAGCGCTTCGCGAGGAATTTGCGGATGCGCTCGCCTGCGGAGTCGGGATCGGTCAGGATGATGATGCCGCGCTTCTTGTAGGCTTTCTCGATGTCATCGAGCGTCTTCTTGTGCAATGCGAAACCGCCCGTGATGATGCAGTCGGCGTCGACGGCCTTGTCGATGGCGACAACGTCCATCTTGCCTTCGACGACGAGGACTTCTTGAATCATGTGATGTACTTGCTCCTATATGTTTGTATCTTTCAAATATGGAGCGCTTCTTTTTCCTGCAAGGCTCCCTCTTAGAGGGAGCTGTCAGCCGAATGGCTGACTGAGGGAGTAGTTGGGTGCTGGAGACGAGCAAATATGCGAAACTTTGCTAAAGGACTTTAGCAAAGACCGTGTGCTCGTTCGGCTTCAGCACCCTACTACTCCCCCCGCCGCTCACGCGGCCCGTCCCCCCTCAATGAGGGGGGCTGCGGGATAAGCAACGCTCCGTTCCTTCTAGTAGATTTTCCTGGCAACGTCAGGCTTGTTTTTCAAGCACGCCTGTTACTGCAGCATACACTTCGGCGTGGATTTCTTCGATGCTTCTCGGCTGGCCGTCTTCGCTGCATTTCACGGTCTTCCAGCTGTATTTCTTCGCGAGGTCAAGGTAGGCCGCGTGGCACTTGGCGAGGTAAGCTTTGTCTTTTTCGTGGATGTCTTCTTTCGCGCCCGTTTCTTTCGCACGCGCGGCAATGAGCTGGTTCGCGACCGCGGGATCCATGTCGAGGAAGACGACGGCGTCGGGGATGGGGAGACCCATTTTGACGAATTCGAGGTCCCAGAGCCAGGCGAGGAATTCTTCGCGCTCCTTGGTATCCTCGATTTTCACGGCCTGATGCACCATGTTCGATGTCGTGTAGCGGTCAGCGAGGATGATGTCGCCTGCATCGTACCATTTCTTCCACTTCGTGCGATACGAGGCATAGCGGTCGACGGCGAAAAATGTCGAGGCCGCGTAGGCGTTGACGTCGTCGGCGTGGCCGCCAAACTTGCCGGAAAGATACATGCGCACGAGCGCCGAAGAATCCGATGCGTAGTCGGGGAACTCGACGCGGTGCACGGTGCGGCCGTCGCGGACGAGATGGTCGTAGAGCGCCTTCGTCTGCGTCGCCTTGCCGCTGCCGTCCCCGGCCTCGATGATGATAAGCTTGCCTTTCATACCT
>ONJV01000092.1 GCA_900318215.1 uncultured Veillonellaceae bacterium | reverse complement strand
CGCGCTTTCTGCCGTTTGCCCGACAATATCATCAATGCCCTCGGTCAAGCAGTGCATGTCCTCCAGCAACTCGTGCAGTTCATCTTGCAAGTCTCGATCCACGCCGATTCCCATGCATCCCACTTCCTCTTATCTCTTTAATTCGGCCTGTTCGCTCGCTTCATCGCGAATTTCTCTGCACCCATTTTCGCTGATCTTCCTCTAAAATCCTTTTCATAGTTGGATTTTGAGCTAACCGTGCCCTTGCCTGTTCTGCTGTCGCCCCATCAGCTACGCTAAGAGCGACTTCGCTTCCAACCTTTTCTCTTCCCGGTTCTGGCGACTGACTTGTGACAGTTCCTTCTGCAATATATGGATTATATGTTCTTAAAAGCTCTACACGAAACCCTCTTGCTTTCAGCAACGCACTCGCTTCATTCACTTGCATCCCCTTCACAAGAGGGATGTCGGCCATTGGGGGAGACGTTACAGATGCAGCCTCCTGCTGGGATGTTTCCTTGGGTGCCTGCTGTTTCGACAGCCAGATGGCATAGTTCACAATGTCGATGATGATGTTGTGGTCGTCCGTCGGATTTGCCTTTGCCGCTGCGGGATCGAGCTGGATGTCTTTGCCGAGCACGCCGAACAAGACGCCGTTTTCACCGTTCCCCCGGATGAAATACCGCTTGCCGTTGCGCTCGGCCGAGCGATTGATTTTTCGATAATCCGTATGGCCGCTGTCCGAGAACATGCCGAGCTGCTTCAGGAACTCGCCACGTTCCTTCGGCGTCAGATCCGGCTCCATCACCGTGAGCATCGATACGATGACGGAAAGAAATTGGATGCCATCGAGTTCATCCGTCGCATGGGACGATATGAGGACGCCTTTTACCAGATTTGTATCCTGATAACGACACACCATCATCGAAAGCCGATCCGTAAACGGATCTTCATACGTCACGGTATGCTGGAACGTATATGGCTGTACCTGCCGGAGCTGGATGGGGTATTGATTGAAGTTTTCTGCCGCTACTTGATTGTACCGGGCTCGGAATACGTCTTCTGTCATGCCGATATCATAGACAGGCTTGGCATCTTCTTCCGGCTTCGGTACTTCTTTCGCAACCTCCGGTGTTTCTTTTTGCACGGACGTCTGCACCGCTGGCCGTGAAAGGACGAGCGCCATCGAAGTGCCGAAACCAACAGCAAGAAACAAGCCGCAACAAATGAGCGCAAGATATTTCTTTGCAAGCATGATGTCACCTTGCTTTCCCAGCAATATCAACGTGTAAGCATCTTTCTCTCATGGTATCATAAATATTCTTTTCTTGCAAGACGAAAGTATTTTTAGCAAGTCTCTATGAAAACAAAAAACCTCGCTTCATCCTCAATCGGTATCAAGCGAGGTTCTGTCTTTGAAATGTTCGATTGTGCGTCAGCCGACGAGCTCGTAGCCCGCGTCGGCAATGACTTTCTGGAACTCGTCCTGTGGGATGTCGCGCGTGGCTTTGACATCGGCGCTGCCGCCTTCGAGGTCGACGGTGACATCCGTGACGCCGTCCATCTTCGCGAGTGCGTCATGGACGTGCTTCTGGCAATGTGCGCACATCATGCCTTCGATTTTGAGTGTCTTTTCCATAGTATCTGCCTCTTTCGTTTGTGGTTCATCGTTGGAAATTTCGGCGGCAGGGGCGGCGATGGCCGTCTCTGCGGTATCGCTGACCACAGCAGCTGCTGCGTGGTCGGTCTGGAAAAAATTGAGCCGCAGGGCGTTCAGCACGACGCAGACGCTCGAAAGGCTCATGGCGGCGGCGCCGACCATCGGCGAGAGCTTGATGCCGAAGGCCGGATAGAGCACGCCCGCCGCGACGGGGATGCAGATGACGTTGTAAATCAGCGCCCAGAACAGGTTTTCCTTGATGTTCCGCAGCACTGCCTTCGACAGGCGGATGGCGCTGACGGCATCGAGGAGGTCGCTCTTCATCAGCACGGCGTCGGCGCTCTCGATGGCGACGTCTGTGCCCGCGCCGATGGCGATGCCGAGGTCGGCCTGCGCGAGTGCGGGAGCATCGTTGATGCCGTCGCCAATCATCGCGACGCGATGGCCTTCGGCCTGGAGCTTCTTGATTTCGTCCGCCTTGCCCCCCGGCAGGACGCCTGCGATGACGCGGCCCAGCCCCATGCGCTGACGCATGGCTTCGGCCGTGCGCGCGTTGTCGCCCGTCAACATGACGACGTCAATGCCGATTTGCTGGAACTTCTCGATGGCCGCGCGGCTCGTGGCTTTCGGTTCGTCGGCCGCGCCGAGGAGGCCGATGATATGGCCGTCTTCGGCAAAAATCAGCGGCGTCGCGCCATCATCGGCAAGTGCGTCAAGATGGCCTTTGAGGTTCGTAACATCTGCGCCGAGCTCTTCGAGGAACGCGGCGCTGCCTGCCGCATACGCATGACCGTCTGCCTGCGCCGTGACACCCTTGCCGAACGTCGCGGCAAACGAGGTCATGACGAGCGGCAAAGCTCCCTGCTCTTTCGCTTTCTGAACGACAGCTGCCGCCAGCGGATGCTCGCTCTGCTGCTCGAGCCCTGCCGCGATGGCGAGCAAACGCTTTTCATCGACGCCGATGGGCGTCACGCTCGTGATGCGCGGCCTGCCCTCCGTAATCGTTCCGGTTTTGTCCATGACGACGGTATCGACAGCCTGTGCGGTCTCGAGCGCCTCGCCCGACTTGATGAGGATGCCGTTTTCCGCGCCCTTGCCCGTGCCGACCATGATGGCAACCGGCGTCGCGAGACCGAGCGCACAGGGGCACGAGATGACGAGGATGCAGATGGCGACAGAGAACGCAAACTCGACACTCGCGCCCATCGCGAGCCAGGCGCCGCCTGCGACGAGCGCAATGGCGATGACGGCGGGTACGAAGACGCCTGCAATCTTGTCCGCCATGCGGGCAATCGGCGCTTTCGACGCGCTTGCCTCATCGACGAGGCGGATGATCTGCTGGATCGTCGCGTCCTCGCCGACGCGATCGGCACGGAAATGAATCGCGCCCTGCTGGTTGATCGTCGCCGAGGTCACGGTGTCGCCCGCCTGCTTCAGCACCGGCATCGATTCGCCCGTGATGGCGGATTCGTCAATGCTCGTCGTACCAGAGAGCACCGTGCCATCGGCCGGGATGCGCTCGCCGGGCCGCACGACGACTTCGTCGCCTGCGCGCAACTGCTCGACGGAGATGACGGTTTCAACGCCGTTGCGCACGACAGCCGCCTCTTTCGGCGCGAGATCCATGAGCTTTTCAAGCGCACGGCTCGTCTCGCCTTTCGCGCGGGCTTCGAGGTATTTGCCGACCGTGATCAGCGTGACAATCATGCCCGCCGACTCGAAGTAGAGGTTCGTGCTGTACTCCGTCACGAGCGCCCAGTCGCCATGTCCCATGCCATAGCCCATGCGGAAAATCGCAAACGCACCGAACATCGCGGCCGCCATCGAGCCCATGCCGACGAGGCTGTCCATGTTCGGAGCGCCGTGGATGAGGCTCTTGAAGCCTGAAATGTAGTATTTGCGGTTCAGGTACATGATGGGCAGGACGAGCAGCAGCTGCGAAAACGCGAACACGATGGCGTTCTCCGGCCCGTCGAACAGCGCGCGCACGCCATCAGGCACGGGCAGGCCGAACAAGCGCTCAAACATGACGTGCATCGCGATGTACATCGTCGGGAGCAAGAAGACAATCGACCAGATGAGACGATGCTTCATCTCGGCGATGCTCTTCTTCACGGGGTCGGCGATGGCAGCGCCGCCCGCTGGTGCCGCCGCCCCTCCGCCATGCACAGCCGCGCCATAGCCTGCATCCTCGACGGCCGTGATGATGGCCGCCGCGCTCGTCGCGCTTTCATCATACGAGAGCTGCATGGAATTCGTCAGCAGGTTCACATTCACGTCCTGCGTGCCCGCAACCTTCTCGACGGCTTTCGTGACGCGCGCCGAGCAGGCCGCACAGCTCATGCCTGTAATGTCGAATTTCTCCTTCTTCATTTCATCACCTTCTGCAGCGTCTGCACGAGCTCGTCGACGACCTCGTCGTGCCCGGCGCGGATGTCATCGACGACACAGGTGCGGATGTGCTGCGCGAGCAGTTCTTTATTGAAGGAATTGAGCGCGGACTGGATGGCGCTGACCTGCGTGAGGATGTCGACACAGTAGCGGTCGTCCTCGACCATCTTCGTCACGCCGCGCACCTGTCCTTCGATGCGCTTGAGACGCGAGACGAGGCATTTGTATTCCTTGCTGTTTTTGTCGCGGTGCTTGTGCTTGACGCAGGCCGCACAGGTGCCGCTCGGGCAGCAGGTCGATGGTTCGTCTGGCATGGTTTTGGATACCCCCTTGCGGTATATTGCTTGATTTGTATCTTATACCCATTGGGGGTATCTGTCAAGTGAAAAATTGCGGGTGCGAATCTGAATATCGCACCCGCGGAAGATATTTCGTTATATCCGTTTTATCGTACAAGGGACTCCCACCACCGCTTCGCGGTCCCCCTCCCTCAAAGAGGGAGGCTAAGGGAACAGGTCATCCTTTGTCAATCGAGTGAATAATGATGTCGGTGATGACTTTTGTCCAGTTGACGCCGCCGCTGCCGCCTTGATTGCCACCGTCGCCACGGTCGGCCTGCGGGGGCTGCTGGGGTTCTGGCTGTTTGGGCTTTTTCGCCTCCTCGGCTGCCCTGCGGGCTTTGATGAGGTCATCGCGGATGGCTTCATCTTTCCGGCCGCTCGCGGCATAGGCCGCTTCGAGTTCTTCGACGGCTTCGTCGTAGCGCTGCCAGTCGTAATAGATGAGGCCGCGATACTGCTTCGAGCGCCAGACGGGATACGTGTCATCATGCGGCGTGCGCTCGGCCGCATTGAAATCATCGAGCGCCTCGCTCATGCGGTTGAGGCCATAATAGGCACGGCCGCGCAGGTAATGTGCATAAGCGAGTGGATTGCCCGCGGCGTCGCGGTCATCGACGATCGGGCCGACCGTCTGGATGACCTTCGTATATGCGCCGCGCTGGATTTCCTGCATGGCTTCATCAAAAATCTTCGCCTGATCATAGTTCGTTTCGAGCTGCGTGCCAATCTTCTTCTTTTCGCTTCCCTGCGCCTTCTCGTATTTTTCGAGCAACTCTTCATTCTGCTTCTTGAGCGCGTCACGCTCCTGCTGGAGCTTCTCGAGCTCGGCTTTGTTCTTCATCATCTCCTGGAGGTTGATCTGATCCGTATCGACCTCGGCCGTGAGATTGACCGTATATTTGAGCGTGCTGCCCTTGAGCTCGGGGATGGCCTCTTCCTTCGTGACCTTCAGGACGGCACCCGAAATCGTGCGGACTTCATCCTCCGTGAGCTGCATGTTCTGCGTCTTCGAATAACTCTCGACATAGACGCCGGCCTTCTCGACTGCCACGCGCATGGCCTCCTGCCGCGCGGCATCGCGCGCGATTTTCGGCGAGTCGTTGTCGCCCATGACGTAGACGCCCGTCGCCTCGATGGTCTGCACGGCTGCCTCGCAGGCGGCCGAGAGCGCCGTCAGCACCACGAACGCCGCCGCGAGTACGCAGGCTGCGAATCCTTTCTTTCCCGAAATCTGCATCGTCCGTTCCCCCTTTTCTCCTTATTATAGAGGATATGCACGGAGAACTCCATGAACGTCACAAAAAATTTCTCGAAATTTTTTCAAAAAAAGTGTTGACAGAGGGCTTCAAAACCAGTATACTATCACTTGTCAGTTGCGAGACACGAAAGCGAAAGCCAAGAGAAAAGCAACGAAGACAATGCTGATTTAGCTCAGTTGGTAGAGCAGCTCATTCGTAATGAGCAGGTCGTAGGTTCAAGTCCTATAATCAGCTCCATTTGGAAACACGAGCGATTGCAGATTTGCAATCGCTTTTTTGTTATCCCGATTTTGCTCCACTTTTGAGGGAAGATGTTTGGGATGGCAGGACTGCTGCCATATTGAGGATTGGCATAGAATATGTTAAAATAGGACTTAGCTATTAAGAGAAGGCTCCATTTGCCTTTTCGTCCCCCCCCGGACCATCCTGACAGAAAGAAGGCGCACCATGTCGTCGCTGCATGTGCTGATCATCGACAATTCCATCCCCCATCGCAAAATCATGATGCGCTCGATGCAGGATGCACTCGGCTACCTTGCGGACGGCGGCTGCGTCGAGATGGTGTCGAATACCGCAGAAGTCACGGAAAAACTCCAGACGTTCCATCCTCATGCCATCATCGTCAATTTCGCCATGTCAATCATCCGCGTCCACGGCGAGCGGCTCGTCCCGTGGCTCGTGCGCACATCCGGCGTTCCCGTCATCGCCTACGGCCTCAGCGAAGTCTTGCGCCCGACGGCAATGTCGGCCGGTGCCGAGGCATTCTTCCTGCGTCCGACGACGGACGCGGACTGGCCGCCATTCTGCAGCAAAGTCGTACGCTTCCTCTATCGGCTCGTCTTCCTGCCGGAGCCTCTGATCAACGAAGAGGTCACCAAGGCAAAAGAGCCTCCTGCCCCTGCACAGCCGTCCTCTCCGGCGCATCGCATCGACCTGCCGAAACCGCCCGTGACGACCTCCTCCTTCGGCATCCAGATGCCGAAGCCATCCACGCCGAAAAAAGTACCCGCAGAGCCGCCGAAGGGCCAGAATTCCCAAGCCGAGCAGCACTTCGCAGCACTCGCTCGGCAAGCCGCGATGCAGCACGCGACAGCCATCCACGAAATACCGCATGTCATGCTCCCTGCCGCCATCCAGCCCGCGCCGAAAATCGACCTCATCGCCATCGGCGCTTCGACGGGCGGCACGGACGCTATTGCCGACGTCATGCACGGCCTCACGCCGCCGCTGCCGCCCATTGTCATCGTCCAGCACATCCCGTCATACTTCTCGCGCCTCTTCGCCATCCGGCTCAACGAGGAATGCGCCATCGACATCGAGGAAGCCAGCGACGACGAGCCCATCTACCCGAACCACGCCTACATCGCGCCCGGCGGCCTGCACATGACCGTTGCACGCGAAGGCGGCCGCATGGTCGTGCGCTGTCAGCCAGGCCCGAAAGTCCACAGCGTCTGCCCCTCCGTCGACGTGCTCTTTGACTCCGTCGCAAAGCTCGTAGGAGGCACGGCGCTCGGCGTCATCCTCACGGGCATGGGGCGCGACGGCGCCGAAGGCCTGCTGCACATGAAAGAAGCGGGCTCTCCGACGCTCGGCCAGGACGAGAAGACCTGCGTCGTCTACGGTATGCCGCGCGTCGCCTACGAATGCGGTGCCGTCGCGCATCAGCTGCCGCTCCCCCACATCGCCCCGGCCATCCTCAAGGTCGTCGGCCGCTGAATGGAAAGACAGAAGCATTCATATCATGCAAAAAAATAACTTGCATTATGCAGAAAACTCCTTCGCGATAGAAGGAGTTTTCTTTCTTTTTGTCGAAAGGTCTGGGGAAAGCAACAAGGATTTGCAGAAAGAAGGAGTTCCATGATTTTCAAACAGTTGATGGACAGTTTCCTCATCCACTATCTCGGACGCTTCGACAAATTCCCGTTCAACGTCGAGATGCACGGCGACACCTACCAGATTGGCGAGGGCGAGCCGGAATTCACCATCAAAGTCAACAAGGACATCCCGAAGAAAGACCTCATGGCCTCAACATCCCTTGCGCTCGCCGAAGCCTACATGCGCCACGACATCGAGATCAAGGACGGCGATCTCTTCAACGTCATCGCGCACCTCCTGGAGCAGTCCGACCGCCTCTCGCTCGACAAGAGCGCACTCAAGGGACTGTTCTCGTTCTCGGAAAAGAAGCGCGACCAGCAGCGTCAGGTCTCGAGCCATTATGACCTCGGCAATGACTTCTACGAGCTCTGGCTCGACCCGACGCTGAGCTATTCGTGCGCTTATTTCAAAGACGACAGCATGACGCTCGAGCAGGCACAGAAAGCAAAAGTCGACCGCACGCTCGACAAGCTGTACCTCAAGCCAGGCATGAGCCTGCTCGACATCGGCTGCGGCTGGGGGTATCTGCTCATCGAGGCCGCGAAGAAATACGGCGTCAAGGGCTACGGCTGCACGCTCAGCAAAGAGCAGTGGAAGATGGGCCAGGAGCGCATCGAAAAGCTCGGCCTCCAGGACCAGGTCACAATCGACCTCATCGACTACCGCGACCTGCCCGACAAGAACCTCTCGTTTGACCGCATCGTCAGCGTCGGCATGATGGAGCACGTCGGCCGCCAGAACTACCAGACGTACATGGAGACCGCCAATGCCCTGCTGAAGGACGGCGGTCTCTTTTTGCTGCATTCCATCACGGGCAACGACGAAGAGATGAGCGATTCCTTCATGCGCAAGTACATCTTCCCGGGCGGCGTCCTGCCGTCGCTCCGCGAGCTCGTCTCCATCGCCTACGACCATGACTTCCGCGTGCAGGACGTCGAGAGCCTGCGTCGCCATTACTACAAGACGCTCATGTGCTGGTACCGCAACTTCCAGGCCGTCCATGACAAAGTCGAAGCCAAGCGCGGTGACGAGTTCGTCCGCATGTGGGACATCTACCTCTGCGGCTGCGCCGCCGCGTTCTGGATCGGCTACATCGACATCCACCAGATCCTCATGACGAAAGGCATCAATAACGAACTGCCGATGACGCGCTGGTACTGACCGCGCATCTGAACCCCAGACATCAGAAGGGCCGCTGCATCTCGCCGATGCAGCGGCCCTTCTGACGTCGATATGAAATTTCCCCTCACACGCGTCCCTCGGCGAAATCATCGGCGTGGCTTTCGACCAGCGAGCAGCATTCCTCCATGTCCGTCAGGATGCGATCGACACGCTGCGTAAAATACGCATGAACGACGAGCGCGAGGATGGCAACGCAGAGACCGAACGCCGTCGCGACAAGCGCCTCGCCGACGCCGCCCGTGATGGCTGATGCCTGCGATGTCTGCACGTTGAAGACGCTGAACGCCGAAATCATGCCGCTGATCGTGCCGAGCAGGCCCAGGAGCGGCGCCATCGTGACGATGACGGAAAGATAGTAGAGCCGTGCGCGCAAGCGCGAGAGCACGAGCCCCGACTGGATTTCAAGATACGTGTGCGCGCCGCGCCCGCGGCCTGCCGCCTCCGTGAGGAGTGCCGGGAGTGCGCCCTTTGCCTCTTTTGCGAGGCGCATGGCTCCATCCCAGTCCGCACGTCCTGCCAGCTCGGCAAACGATTCGGCGAACGCACGGC
>ONJV01000205.1 GCA_900318215.1 uncultured Veillonellaceae bacterium | reverse complement strand
TCGCGCTCTTTCTCGAACTGCGCGAGCGCCGTCTTGTCCTGCTGAATCTTCGTCAAGAGCGTCATGGCGCCGCGGTTGATGTTCGACCACGTTGCGCGGCTCGTGTACTTGTTGATTTCCTTGAACTCCTCGATGACTTCTTTCGACGACGACAGGCCGATCAGCGCGCCCGTGCGCTGGCCGTACATCGTGTAGCCCTTCGACATCGAGAACGAGAACATGATGAGGACGTTGTCGGGGAGCCCCGCGAACTTGTCCATGAATTTGCGCGTCTCGTTCTTCTCGCCCGCGTAGTCGATGTAGGCGATGTCGACGAGGATGCTCATCTTCTTGCCCTGCGCCGCATACTTCTTCGTGAGCGCGAGCACGCCGTCCCAGTCTTCCTCCGTCAAGCTGAAGCCCGTCGGGTTGTGTGCCGGCGTGTTGATGATGA
Source organism: uncultured Veillonellaceae bacterium (assembly GCA_900318215.1). Taxonomy (GTDB): domain Bacteria; phylum Bacillota; class Negativicutes; order Selenomonadales; family Selenomonadaceae; genus Selenomonas_C. The sequence continues at coordinate 3,863 of ONJV01000205.1, read as the reverse complement.
CGAGCAGGCTGTCCTGGCCTTTCAGAATCTCGTCCACCTTTGCCGTGTAGGCCGGGAGGTTGAAATGCTGCTGCTCGTCAAACAGCGTGTAGTTCGTGAGCTTGCAGCCGCACTCGTTGCAGATGACGTTGTACGTGCCCCAGAACCAGTCGGACGTCAGCACATACGTACCGCGTTCGGCATAGTTCGCGACCGCATGATGGATGGCGCCCGTGCCGCCCGCCGTCGCGACGGAGCCGAGGTAGCCCTCGGGCTTGTGGCCGGCAAACGTCAGGTCAATGACGGCATCGAGGTACTCCGGCAGGCCGGAAATCGGCGCATACGCGATGATGTCTGTCATCGGAAGGGAACGGTAAACGCGCTCCATCGTCGGCAGGCAGGCGAGCTTGCCCTCGTCATCGATCATCGTGCCGATGGTCGCATTCGTGACCTTGTCAGCGCCATATTTCGCGGCCGCCTCCCGGCAGGCAGCGCTCGCACCGAAAATCGCGTCCTTCAGTCTCTTGTCCCTTGCATGAGATGCAGCCATACTATTTGTCATCTGTAAATTGCTCCTTTCGTTTCACTTTCCCTATCATACGGCAAAAGAGGACAGCTGTCCATAGTGAAGAAAAGATGTATACAGGATTCTTCTTGAAATTTGTTACGTCGCTACCCTCTCAGTCGCCTGTCGGCGACAGCTCTCCCATAGGGAGAGCCTTAATTCGTCGTCTTTTTCTTGATCTCGATGCTGACGTTGACTTCTTTGTTTGTCACTGTGATGCCGTCCGGCAGCGCGAGCTTCACCGTCATCTTCTTCGTCGCCGTCAGCTTGCTGAGGTCGATGGGCTCCGTGTCGATGGACGATAAGCTCTCGATGGTATTGCTGTCACCGGCGATTTCAATCTTGATGGGGTCGGTGCGCACGTCGCCGAGCTCGTAGTCTTTCGGCAGATTCTCCTGCAGCACCGGGTGAATCGTCACGATCTTCTTCGTGAGGCCGCGTGCGAGCGAGATCGAGACCTCCGTCGCCGACGGCACGACCTTGACGCCCTGCACCTCGCGGCCGTCGGCGTTGATGGCCGTCAGCGGCACCTGCAGGTCAAAGTCGGCACTGTTGCCCGAAAGGCCGACATAGCCGACGACGCGCACGACGGTATCCACGGCCGACTCCGGCCCCTCAATCGTCACGAGCGACGACGTCTGCGTGACCTTCGCGACCGTCGTGCCCGGTGCCGATGCGCCTGTCACGATGACTTCGGCGCGCATCTGCTTCTGGATGATTTTGTCGAGGTCGAACGAAACGGTTTCCGGCGCGACCTCGACGAGCTCGAAACCCTGCGGCAGTGCCGTCTGGACTTTGCAGTCCTGCTTTCCGTCCTGGGCGCCGTCGAGGTCGACATAGGCACGGAAGTCGTCGGCCGTCGCCGTGACGAACAGCGAGCGCGGCCCGCGTACCTTGATCTTGACGCTGTCCTCGCTCTTCGTAATCTTGTACCCTTCCGGACTGTTCACGACGGCGAGCGGCACGTTGAAGCTGCCCTCGATGGCCGGGTTCTGGTCGTTCATGACGACGACCCAGAGGATGACGGCGACACAGAGCGCGAGAATTTTCGCAGGCAGGTTTCGCCGGAAGATGCTGTTGATGCGGTTGATCATTTCTTCTTCCTCCAGTTCTCCACCAGTTCGCGGAAGCCCGGCTTCATGGAGGAAAAGGCCGGTTCGAGCATGGCCTGCAGCGTCTCCTTGTCGAGGTGGCGCATGATGTGGCCGTTCTCCGCGATGGAAATCGTGCCCGTTTCCTCGCTGACGACGACGATGAGCGCGTCACATTGCTCCGAAAGGCCGATAGCCGCGCGGTGGCGCGTGCCGAGCTCCGTCGAGAGCGTGCGGTTCTCCGTCAGCGGCAGCAGGCATCCGGCCGCAATCAGGCGGTTGCCGCGGATGACGGCCGCACCGTCGTGGAGCGGCGTGTTCGGGATGAAGACATTGAGCAGAAACTCCGCCGTGATGAGGCCGTCAATCTGGATGCCCGTCGCACTGATGTCGTTGAGTCCCATGTTGCGCTCGATGACGAGCAGCGCGCCCGTCTTCGTCGAAGCGAGCGTCCGCACGGCGCGCACGAGCTCGTGCACGACGGAGCGCGCCTGTTCATCGTCAAGCAGCGCGGCATTGCCGAGGAACCGCCCCTGCCCGAGATGTTCGAGCGCGCGCCGCAGTTCCGGCTGGAACACGATTGGCAGCGCGACGAAAATCAGCGTGACGGTCTTCTGCAGCAGCCATGAGATGACATGGAGCTCCATCCAGTTGCAGACGAGCGTGATGCCGAGCAGCACGAGGAGGCCCTTGACGAGCGTGATGGCGCGCGTATCCTGCAGCATCTCATAGACTTTATAAAGGATGATGGCGACGATGAGGATGTCGAGGATGTCGAGCGGTCCGACGGTCGAGAGGATGCCCCGCACCTGGAACGGCACTTGCGGTAATTGGAAATCGATTGGCATGAGCAACCCTCCCCTCGCGGACAAGCCATCCGGATTTCCTAAAATCTACACGATACATGTATTCTAACTACTTTATTCTAGCAAAAATCTGAAAAATCCTTGTTACCATCAAAGAATTTTCGTCATAAAGAAAAATCCTGAGGGCAGATGCCCCCAGGATTTTCCCTGGCTGTGCAAAAAACGCACCATTATTTGACTTCGTGAACCCAGCCAGCAGGGCCTTCGATCTCGCAGAGCTGGATGCCGCGCAGCGTGTCGTAGAGCTTCTGGAGCACGGGGCCCATCTTCTCCATGCCGCTGGCGATGTTGATTTCCTTGCCGTGGTCGACGACTTTGCCGACCGGGCAGATGACGGCTGCCGTGCCGCAGAGGCCGCACTCAGCGAAATCGCCGACTTCTGCGAGCTTGACGGGACGATGCTCGACCTTCATGCCGAGGTTCTTCGCGATGTCGATGAGCGAACGACGCGTGATCGACGGCAGGATGGAATCGGACTTCGGCGTGACGAGCGTGCCGTCCTTCGTGACGAAGAGGAAGTTCGCACCGCCCGTCTCCTCGACGTACGTGCGCGTCGCCGGATCGAGGAACATGTTCTCGTCAAAGCCGTTCTGATGAGCGAGGATGTACGGATAGAGGCTCATGGCGTAGTTCAGGCCGGCCTTGATACTGCCCGTGCCGCGCGGGGCAGCGCGGTCGTAATCGCTGGTGCAGATCGTGATCGGCTTGACGCCGTTCTTGAAGTACGAGCCGACCGGCGTGCCGAACAGGCGGAACTGGTACTCGTCTGCCGGCTTGACGCCGATGACGGAGCCCGTCGCGAAGAGGTACGGACGAAGGTAGAGCGCACCGCCCGACTCGAACGGCGGAATCCAGTCCTCATTGGCGCGGACGACTTCGTCGACGGCTTCCATGAACATCTCTTCCGGTACCGGCGGCATCTCGACGCGCTTTGCAGAATCCACCATGCGCTTCGCGTTCATATCCGGACGGAACGTGACGACGCGGCCGTCTTTCGTCTTGTACGCCTTGAGGCCCTCGAAGACCTGCTGGCAGTACTGGAGGATGCCGGCGCACTCATTGAGGACGATGTTCGCATCATCCGTGAGGCCGCCTTTTTCCCATTTGCCATCCTTGTAGTTCGCGACATAGCGCTGCGAGATCGGCTGATAGCTGAACCCGAGGCTGTTCCAATCGATGTTGACTTTCGACATATTTCTGCCCCTTTTCTTTCACTAGAGTGATTCCATTCTATCCCTGTCCAGTGGACTTGTCAAGTTGTAAATGTTAGCGCCGGGCGAAAAACGCCACTGAGTGTCGGGCGAAATTGACCAATCTTGGTCGGATGAAAATCACCAATCGTGTCCTTCTTGCGCTATACTG
>ONJV01000105.1 GCA_900318215.1 uncultured Veillonellaceae bacterium | reverse complement strand
ATCTGCGAAGGTACGTCTTCGCAGACAGCAATCCAGCGGCATCCCATGTCCTACCTCCGCCACACCCCCAGTCGCCTCCGGCGACAGCCCCCTCGGAGAGGGAGCCTGGATTTGCTAGATTTTCGCTAACTTAATGACATTGCCTCAGAGAGGGGGCCAGAAGGCTGGTGAATGGAGCATGGGCTTGAGGAACGAAAGGAGTCTCTATGGCTTTGAAAGGAAAATTGATTCTCGAAGACGGCAGCGTCTTCACGGGGAATCTCTTGAATGATACCACGGCGACCGGCGAGGTCGTCTTCAATACGGGCATGGTCGGCTATCAGGAAAGCCTGACCGACCCTTCGTACTGCGGCCAGATCCTGACGCTGACGTATCCGCTCGTCGGCAACTATGGCATCGCAGACATCTTCATGCAGTCGCGCAAATCATTCGTGCATGGCTTCATCATCGGCGAGCTCGCGGCGCATGGCAGCAACTGGCACTATGAAAAGAGCCTTGCGGATTTCCTGACGGAGCAGGGCGTGCCGTGCCTTTACAATGTCGATACGCGCGCCGTCACGCGCAAGATCCGCAATGCCGGCACCATGAAGGGCATCATCGTGCCCGAAGACGCCACGAAGAAGCAGATGGGCGACCTGTTCGCCGTGCCGCTCAAGCGCGACGTCGTCGCCGAGGTCACGACGCCAGAGGCGTACACGATTGAAAGCGACAAGAAGAAGGCGCCGTACGTCGTCGCGATGGATTTCGGCGTCAAGCGCAACATCTTGAAGTCGTTGCATGAAAAGGGCTGCAAGCTGACCGTCGTGCCTGCGAGCACGAAAGCCGAGGATATCCTCGCGCTGAACCCCGACGGCATCTTCCTCTCGAACGGTCCGGGCGACCCGGCCGACGTGCCGGAGGCCATCGAGGAAATCAAGAAGCTCATCGGCAAAAAGCCGATGTTCGGCATTTGCCTCGGCCATCAGCTGATTGCCCGCGCGCTCGGCGCGAAAACGTACAAGCTGAAGTTCGGCCATCGCGGCACGAACCAGCCGGTCAAAGACCTGCGGACGGGGCGCGTCATGATTTCCTCGCAGAATCACGGCTTTGCTGTCGATGCGGACTCGCTCGAAGGCCTGCCGCTCGAAGTCACGCATATCAACGTCAACGACGGCACGGTCGAAGGCATGCGCCATACGGAGCTGCCGCTGTTTTCCGTGCAGTACCATCCGGAAGCCGCGCCGGGCCCGGATGACAACATGTACCTGTTCGACGAATTCTGGTCGATGCTGAAGAAAGGGGAATGAACCGTGCCGAAAAAGGAACACCTCAAAAAAGTTATGGTCATCGGCTCCGGCCCAATCATCATCGGCCAGGCGGCCGAGTTTGACTATGCGGGTTCGCAGGCCTGCCGCGCGCTGAAAGAAGAGGGCCTCGAAGTCGTCCTCGTGAACTCGAACCCGGCGACGATCATGACGGATACGCACATCGCCGACCGCGTCTACATCGAGCCGCTGACGGTCGATTTCTGCGCGGAAATCATCGAGAAGGAGCGCCCGGACGGCCTGCTCGCGACGCTCGGCGGCCAGGCGGGCCTGAACCTCGCCGTGCAGCTCGCCGAGCACGGCATCCTCGAAAAGTTCAACGTCGAACTGCTCGGCACGCCGCTCAAAGCCATCGAGCGGGCAGAGGACCGCGAGCTCTTCAAGGAGACGATGCAGAAGCTCGGCGAGCCGATTCCCGAAAGCACGATTGTCGAGGATGTCCCGGCAGCCGTGGCGTTTGCAAATGAAATCGGCTACCCGGTCATCGTGCGCCCGGCCTATACGATGGGCGGCACTGGCGGCGGCATCGCGGAGAACGAAGAAGAGCTCATCGAAATCGTCATCAAGGGCCTGAACTATTCGATGATCGGCCAGGTGCTGATCGAGCGCAGCGTCGCGGGCTGGAAAGAAATCGAGTACGAGGTCATGCGCGACGGCAACGACAACTGCATCACCGTCTGCAACATGGAGAATTTCGACCCCGTCGGCGTCCATACGGGCGACTCCATCGTCGTGGCGCCGTCGCAGACGCTGACGGATCACGAATACCAGATGCTTCGCTCGGCATCGCTGCGCATCATCCGCGAGCTCGGCATCGAGGGCGGCTGCAACGCGCAGTACGCACTCGACCCGAACAGCAACCGCTACTACGTCATCGAGGTCAACCCGCGCGTGTCGCGTTCCTCGGCGCTCGCCTCGAAAGCGACGGGCTATCCGATTGCAAAGGTTTCGGCCAAAATCGCCATCGGCTATACGCTCGATGAAATCACGAACGCTGTCACGCAGAAGACGAAAGCCTGCTTCGAACCGGCGCTCGACTATTGCGTCGTCAAGTTCCCGCGCTGGCCGTTCGACAAATTCGTCTATGCTGACCGCACGCTCGGCACGCAGATGAAGGCGACGGGCGAGGTCATGAGCATCGACCGCAATTTCGAAGGCGCTCTGCTCAAGGCCGTGCGCTCGCTCGAAATCGGCGTCCACCGTCTGCACATGGAAAAGATGGATGCTTGGGACGACGCTCGTGTCAAGAAAAACCTCGCGCGCATCAACGACGAGCGCATCTTCGTCATCGCTGAGGCACTGCGCCGCGGCATCGCGACGGTCGACGAAATCCACGACATCACGAAGATTGACAAGTGGTTCCTTTATAAAATCCAGAACATCACGGACGTCGAGATTCGCCTGATGAAAGAGCCGCTGACGCCGAAGCTGCTGCACCGCGCGAAAGATGTCGGCCTCGCGGACCGCTCCATCGCCGAGCTCACGGGCAAGGCACAGGACGAAGTCCGCACGCAGCGCCTCGAAAACGGCATCCTGCCGTGCTACAAGATGGTTGATACGTGTGCCGCCGAGTTCGAAGCCGCGACGCCGTATTATTACTCGACGTTCCATGCACAGGAAGACGAAGTGCAGATATCGAACGCGCGCAAGGTCGTCGTGCTTGGCTCCGGCCCGATCCGCATCGGCCAGGGCGTCGAGTTCGACTACTGCTCCGTGCACAGCGTCTGGGCGCTCCGCGAAATGGGCATCGAGGCCATCATCATCAACAACAACCCGGAGACGGTCTCGACGGACTTCGATATTTCCGACCGCCTCTATTTCGAGCCGCTGACGACCGAAGACGTCCTCAACATCATCGACAAGGAAAAGCCGGAAGGCGTCATTGTGCAGTTCGGCGGCCAGACGGCCATCAACCTCGCGGCGTCGCTGCAAAAGGCGGGCGTCAAGGTCTTTGGCACGTCCGTTGACGACATCGACCGTGCCGAGGATCGCGAGCGCTTTGACGAAGTGCTCCAGCAGACGCATATCCCGCGCCCCGAGGGCATCAGCGTCACGAACCTGCAGGATGCCATCGACGGTGCGGCGCGCATCGGCTATCCGGTTATGGTGCGCCCGTCGTACGTGCTCGGCGGCCGCGCGATGGAAATCGTCTATAATGAAGCGGAGCTTCGCGACTACATGAGCCGCGCCGTCAAGGTCACGCCGGATCATCCGGTGCTCTGCGACCGCTACATGGAGGGCACGGAAGTCGAAGTCGATGGCATTTCCGATGGCGTCGATGTCGTCATTCCGGGCATCATGGAGCACGTCGAGCGCGCGGGCGTCCATTCGGGCGACTCCATCGCCGTCTATCCGCCGCAGACGCTCTCCGCGAAAGTCATTTACACCATCATCGACTACACGGAGCGCCTCGGCAAGGCACTGCATGTCAAGGGCCTGCTCAACATTCAGTTCGTCGTCAAGAACGACGAAGTCTACATCATCGAGGTCAACCCGCGTTCGTCGCGCACGGTGCCGTTCCTCTCGAAGGTCACGGACGTCAAGATGGTCAACCTCGCGACGCGCATCGCGCTCGGCGCGACGGTCAAGGAGCTCGGCTATCACTCTGGTCTCGTCACGCCGAAACCCTATGTCGCCGTCAAGGCGCCGGTCTTCTCGTTTGCAAAGATGACGGACGTCGATATCGCGCTCGGGCCGGAAATGAAGTCTACGGGCGAAGTCATGGGCATCGACTACCATTATGCCCGTGCGCTCTACAAGGCCATCATCGGCTCAGGCCTCCACATCCCGACGAAGGGCTGCATCCTCTTCACGGTCGCCGACAAGGACAAGGAAGAAATGAAGCAGCTCGCCAAGGCGTTCTCCGACCTCGGTTTCGAGCTCTGCGCGACGGAAGGCACGGCGCGCGCCATCGCCTCGATGGGCATCGACGTCGACATCGTTGGCAAAGTGCATGAGCGCAAATCCGACATCATCGAGATGATCAAGACCGGCAAAATCAACATGGTCATCAACACGCTGACGCAGGGCAAGCACTCCATGAACGACGGCTTCCGCATCCGCCGCGCAACCGTCGAGCACGGCGTTGCCTGCCTGACCTCGCTCGACACGGCGTGGGAAGTCATGCGCGTCCTCTCGTTCATGCGCGAACGCCGCCTCGTCTACAGCCTCGCGCTGCAGGACTACGTCGGCGGCGGGGATGATCTGGCATGAAAAAGAAAGATTTTCACTCAAACCATTGCCTCCCTCTCCGAGACGCAAGTCTCCAGTGGAGACTTGCGGGGACCGCGTCAGCGGTGGTAGGTGTGTCGAAGGTACGTTGTGACCTCATCCAAAACATGAACATCGAAGGAAGAGAGGAGCTTGCAAATGTCCGATGACCGCTTGATTGTCGCTTTGGACGTCCATACAATGGACGATGTCAAGGCATTGGTATCCACCCTCGGCGACACCGTGACCTACTACAAAGTCGGCATGGAACTCTTCTACAGCGTCGGCCCTGATGTCGTGCGTCTTCTCAAAGAACAGGGGAAACACGTCTTCCTCGACCTCAAGCTCCACGACATCCCGAACACCGTGGCAGGCGGCCTCGCCTCGCTCATGGGCCTCGGCGCCGACATTGTCAATGTCCATGCATCTGGCGGCTATACCATGATGAAGACCGCCGCCGACAAGCTGCACGAAGCAGCGAAAGAGCAGGGCATCCCGTGCCCGAAAATCATCGGCGTCACGGTGCTGACGAGCATGAACGAGGACGACTGGAAGAAGCTCGGCGAAACCGAGCCGATGAAGGGCCGCGTCACACGGCTGGCCAAGCTCGCAAAAGCAGCGGGCCTCGACGGCGTCGTCGCCTCGCCGCAAGAAGCAGCCGGCATCCGTGCGGCCTGCGGCGACGATTTCCTCATCGTCACGCCCGGCGTCCGCCCGGCAGGCGCCAGCCTCGACGACCAGAGCCGCATCGCAACGCCTGCGCAAGCCCTCAAAAACGGCGCTACCCACCTCGTCATTGGCCGCCCCATCCGGGCCGCAGAGAATCCGAAAGCTGCCGCAAAAGCCATCCTCGAAGAAATGGCATCTGTTCATTAAAGCCTCCCTCTCCGAGGGAGGAGGACCGCGAAGCGGTGGTGGGTGTGTCGAAGGTAGGTATCTTGGAATTTAAAGATATTTTCATCGAAGAAAAATAAGGAGCGTGAAACCTCAATGCCAATGACCGAAGAAGAAGTGAAAAATCTTCTGATCAAGACAAACGCGATTATGAACGGTCACTTTTTATTGACCTCGGGCCTCCACAGCCCGCACTACGTCGAGAAATTCAACGTCCTGCAGCATCCGAAATACACGCAGCAGCTCTGCGAAGCGATGGCAGAGAAGTTCAAGGACGCGAATATTGAGACCGTCGTCGGTCCCGTGACTGGCGGCATCCTGCTCGCGCATGAGACGGGCAAGGCGCTCGGCACGCGTGCGATCTTCACGGAACGCGAAAACGGCAAGATGACATTCCGCCGTGGCTTCACGCTGCATCCGGGCGAGCGTTGCCTGATTGTCGAGGACATCGTCACGACCGGCGGCTCGATCAAAGAAGTCATCGACGTCGTCAAAGCCCACGGCGGCATCCCGGTTGCCGTCAGCATGCTCGTTGACCGCAGCGGCGGCAAAGTCAACTTCGGCGACGTCCCGTGCACGGCATTGCTGCACCTCGACGTCGAAACCTACAAGCCCGAAGAGTGCCCGCTCTGCAAACAAGGCGTGCCCATGACAAAGCGTGGCAGGACTGGGAAATAAGAAATAAAAGGTACACGTTCGAAGAAAACTCGACTGAAAAAAGTGTGTGAGGTTGCGAATGCGACTTCGCACACTTTTTTGTTGCTATGGAGCCCGCATAAATTGAGCTCGTGAATCTCAAGCGGCCATCTTGTGAGACTCCTTCAGTCAGCTTTGCTGACAGCTTCCTCTGAGAGGGAGCCTTTCCATATCTATGATATATTTCTCCTTCTTTTGCATCTTACTGTTGACAATGGGAAAAGTGCACAGTAAAATAAAACCATCAAATTCAAGGAGCGTTTCTTTCATGTCAAGTCCAAATCCAAATACACCCCCCCTGCCCCCCTCTCCGAGGGGGGGCGAACCGCTTGCGGTGGGGGGTGTCCCCTGTACGACGGATGATGCGGAGAATGATGTTGCTTCCGCGGGTGCGATCGATCCGCACGCGCAAAAAGTGTCCGATGTTGCTCCTGCAACTTCACACACTTTTTCTGCATCAAATGCAGCCGTTCGTACCGATGCCGAAGATGCATTTGTCGAAGCTGTGCCGACCGCTGTGGCTTCCGTCATGTCGCCGGATTATTTTCTGGCACATTGGCAGGAAATCCTGCCGCGCTATATTGGTCACGGCCGTCCGGCATTTGATACGATGGTTCATTATACATCGTATATCAATCAGTTTTTTGACTGGTGCGCTGCCATCCATCGTCATCCGATGGAAGTCACCGATTATGAAATGCGCGGCTTTCTTGAATGGCTCTACGGCCAAGGCTACAAGGATGACACGATTGCCGTGAAGCTCGTGGCCATCCGCCGCTTTTTTGCCGCTGCCGAACGGCTCCACATCATCGCCGAAAATCCCTGTCAGGACATCTATGTCCCGAATGCAACGCCGGACGAGCTCATCCACTTTTTCACACCGGACCAGCTCTTTGAAATTTGCGCGTTCTATGGCGAAAACGAAGACCCGTTCCTGCGCGAACGCAACATCTCGATTGTCTACCTCATGGGCGTCGAGGGCATGCGCAACGTCGAGATTCATCGCATGAACCGCGAAGACATCGATATGGACGTCAATTCCATCTTCGTGCGCGGCAAAGGCCATGACCGCCGCATTTTTCCCTGCGAAGAGACGATGGCGCATCTGCGCGCCTATCTTGCCGCATGTCCTGCCAAAGTCGCAAAGGATGGCGCTTTCACGCCAATGTTCCTTTCGGCATCGCGCGGCCACAAATTCGGCCGCCTTTCCCGCAACGGCATCCGTTTCATCATGGATCAGTCGCTCATCGAAACGGGCTTCAAGAAGCCGGGCGTCAGCTGCCATGCCTTCCGCCACAGCGCTGGCACGAATCTCTATGCCGCGACGAAAGACCTGCGCCTCGTGCAGGACACGCTCGGCCACCGCGACCCGAAGACGACGGCCCGCTATGCGCATGTCCAGGAACGCATGAACAACCGCCGTACGGCCGCCATCGTGCCACGGCCGCATGATGTCAAGGACAAGTGACACTTTTTTCGTCATACCCCCTCGTATTCCCCGCCATTTTATGGTAAGATGCTATATGGAAAAAGCATCATTTATTTTTAGGAGGCTGCACGGATGAAAGAATACAAACCATTCAAGTCTGGCAAGGTGCGCGAGGTCTATGATGCCGGGGACAGCATCATCATGGTCGCGACCGACCGCATTTCGGCGTTCGACCACATCCTCAAGAACAAGATCACGAAGAAGGGCGCCATCCTGACCCAGATGTCGAAATTCTGGTTTGATTTCACGAAGGATATTCTGCCGAACCACATGATTTCCGTCGATAACAAGGATATGCCGGAGTTCTTCCAGCAGCCGCAGTTCGTCGGCAATTCGATGAAGTGCAAGAAGCTCACGATGATTCCGATGGAGTGCATCGTGCGCGGCTACATCACGGGCAGCGGCTGGGAAAGCTATCAGGAAAACGGCACGGTCTGCGGCATCAAGCTCCCCACTGGCCTCAAGGAATCCCAGAAGCTCCCCGAGCCGATTTTCACGCCGTCGACGAAAGCCGAGCTCGGCGACCACGATCAGAACGTGTCGCTCGAAGAAGGCGCAGCGTTCGTTGACAAGACATTCCCGGGCAAAGGCAAGGAATACGTCGAAAAAGTCCGCGACTACACGATTGCCATCTACAAGAAATGCGCCGACTACGCGAAGACGCGCGGCATCATCATCGCGGACACGAAGTTCGAGTTCGGCCTCGATGAAAACGGCGAGATCGTGCTCGGCGACGAAGTCCTGACGCCGGACTCTTCCCGCTTCTGGCCGCTCGAAGGCTACGAAGCCGGCAAATCCCAGCCGTCGTACGACAAGCAGTTCGTCCGCGACTGGCTCAAAGC
>ONJV01000020.1 GCA_900318215.1 uncultured Veillonellaceae bacterium | reverse complement strand
TCTCGAGCGTCGCAATCTTCTTCGCATCCACATCAACGCAAATGACATCGTTGCCCATCTCCGAGAAGCACGTCCCCGTCACGAGGCCGACATAGCCTGTGCCTACCATTGCAATTTTCATGATGTCTCCTCCTCAAAGAAGCTGTTTGCCATTCGGAAGGTCGTCTTTGTCTACTCCATCGTGCTCAATCTCAAAGAACGAAGCCTGTGCGAAATCCGGCTTGTAAACATCGAACGTCTTCATCATTGTCAGCGTTGCCGCACTTTCGAGCGGCGAGATGAACTCCGCCGTCGGCTGGAAATTCTCTTTCCGCGCACAGAAACGCTCGAACTGCGCAGCAGAAAGAAAAAAACATCCTGCATGCGGATTATGCGGCTTGCGGAAATGCAGCACCTGTCCTCCCCAGGGTGCACTGAGCACCGGGCGGCGCTGGTAATTCATCCATTTCCCGATGAAGTTTTCCTGCATCTCTGGGTCACCATATATCTTCTGTATCTTCGGATTCCCATAACGGCAGAAACGATGCGGCAGCAAGACCGCATCTGGACCAAACATCGATTCGAACCAGCCGAGTTTCTGGAAGAACATCGGGTCGGTAATTTTGCAGTCGTCCTCGAGATAGCCATAGTAATCGTATTCCCCACGATGCTGGCGCAGGTATTGCAAGCAGCCAAACGGCAAATGGCGCGGATTATCCAGAACGACCTTCACTTGTTTGTACCAATTCTCCGGCACATCCAAGAGAGGGAGAACATGATCTTCTCCCATCGTCGTGCAGATGGCCAGATCGATTTCGCAGGCATTCCACGTATCCGCCGGGAACTTTCGCACATAGATATGACCATCTGCTTCGGAAACAAAGGCTGAGTACGTCCGTGGCGTAGAAAAAGTCAGCCGCAGCGCACGCACACAGTCGCTCACGATCGCCGCCCGCTTTTCCGGCGCATCATGGCCGAATCCGTGCTCCGAAGCAGGATCGGACTTATAAAAATGTGGCATCGCCAGTAAGATTCTCAACATGCTCTTTCTCCTTCGAAAACGTGGATAACTCGAACATATCTTATCAAAAAAGTCCCCCCCGTAAAGACAAACGCACATCAACGATTGATATGCCGGTCTGTCTTTACGAGGGGGAACCATAAAAAATAAAATATACGCCGTCCCGGAACAACGAATTCCGAGACGGCGTATTTTGCGTCAGCCTATTTATCCGAATAATGTTCTCCACAAGCTATAATGGTAACACTCTCTGCATCTACACAGAAGACGAGACGATTCTTCTTGTCAATACGAACGCTGGCAAAGCCCGATAAATCTCCCTTGAGCATTTCCACTTTGCCAAGTCCTCGATAACCATTGCGACGTATATCCCTGATCAGGTCATTGATTTTCTTCAAGAGGCGCTTGTTTTCCTGCAACGCAACATATTCTTCCCAAGCGCGGTCATGCCATCGCAGGTCCAGCATCAATCTTTCACCTCGATGAGCTCATGATGGTGCAGCTTTTCCCTACCTGCACGGATTTCTGCTGCGCGACGGGAAAGTTCTGCTGCATCTGCTGGAGAAAAGCCGTTTTCATCCAGCAAGGAAAAACTCACACCTTGCTGGCGGATGGTCTGTTTCACGAACGCGGTGAGCGCCGCCGACATCGAAATGCCGAGCCCTTCACAGACAGCATTGAACTGGTCACGCAAATTTCGATCCAGCTTGAATGTGAAATTCATCTTGCTTGCAGCTGTCATTGTCATCGCCATCCCCCCTTGCTTTCATTATAAAGCATACGTCTATCTACCGTCAAGAGTACGGCATACAGTACGTCATTCTTCCATCTGCCACATACACTTCCTCTGCAAGAGATGCGGCGGGATGTTCGAATAGCGCGGAGGTGCGGCCGCGCAGCATCGCTACGCGTGAATTTCTCGACGGTCCGCCTCCCCGAGCGCGAGGTCGTTGAGATTGCCGACATGAATGGTAAGATTCGCGCAGTCCTGGTTGCGATACGCCGCGATTTCCGCGCGACGCGGCGAAATCTCAACGGCATCGACGTGCCCCGCACGGCGGCAGAGCGCCCCCGTGACAGCTCCGCAGCCGCAGCCGATTTCGAGCACGCGATCCGTCTTTTCGAGCGGCAGCCACGAGACGATGTTCTTTTGTCTTCTCAGAAAAAGCGACACTCGTTCTTCACATCCGGAACAGCCGCTCGACGGCTTCGCGCAGTTCCTCCCGCGCGGCGATGAGGCGGCCGTTTTTGGCGAGGAGCTGGCCTTGGACCTGGAGGCGGTAGAGGGCCGCGAGGTCGAGGGGCAGGATGGAGGTGTCGGCGATGGTCAGGAGGCGCGAGAGTTCGGCGGCGATGGCCTGCTTTTTCGCGCCGGTCGCGAAGAGGACGCGCAGGCGCTGGGCGGCCTGGCCGCAGAGGAACGCCTCGGCTTCCTCGCCTGTGAGGCGCTGCCCGGCGGCGCCTGAGAGCGCCTGCAGGCAGTCGCGGACTTTCTGCAGGGCGAGCTCGGGCGCGAGGTTCATGGCCGCGCGGTCAAACGCGGAGGCCGCGAGCTTTGCATGACGGAGCGCGACATCGCCAAGGTTGCCCGCAAGGGACGCCGTCTCTTTCTGCAAGTCGTCCATGGCCGTGCGCAGGGAGTCCGGGTTCCTGCGGTCGAAGAAGTAGCCGTGCACGAAGCCTTTCGCGCTCCCATATCGCTGCGCGAGGCCCATGTGTGCGAGGTAGGCGGCGTAGTCAAAGGGTTTGTCCGGCGTGGCCTGCGCGAGAGCATGGGCGAGGTAGCTGAGTTCTGAGAGCAGGCGGCCGGCGTGGCAGCCGGCCGCATAGGCGGTGCGGACAGGGACTGGGATGGCGAGGGCGGCAAGACCGCCGCCGAGGTCGCGAGGCAATGGTTGCATGATAAAACTTCCTTTCGTTTCTTCGTAGCACGTAACAAAAAGAAGCTATCGCCAAATCTCTTCAGCGATAGCTTCTTTGCCTGATCTCTGTTCTTTGTTTCCAGTATATCTGAAAAACTTGTTCCCGTCAAGCATTCCGGCTTCAGCGGTAGAAATGCTGCGGATATTCGTAGTAGGAGCGCAGGCGAATCTTGATGATCTTGCCTTCGCGCACGTCGAAGCTGAGCTCGTGGCCGAGCTCGCTGGCGTAGCCGTAGTAGAAGTATGTCGTCGTGTAGCCGTTCTCCTGCGACGCTGTCGTGAGGTGTGTCGGCATGCCGTATTTCTGCTGGAGGATCTGGTCGCTCATGCCGACTTCGATGCCGGCCGGGGTCGCGATGCCGTTCGGCGCGATGGTGGAGACTTCGCTGACGCCGTAGTCCTGACGGCTGTAGCCGCCCTGGTGGAAGCGCACGCCGAATGTCTGGCCATACGTGTACGTGAGCCATTTGCCGTGGCCGCTGACGTGCGTGGCCGCCTTCCAGAAGTGCACGACCTGGTCGGGAGAATCATGGATGTGGACTTTGCCGAGTGCGACCTGGTTCGGCGCGAGCGTGCCGACGATGCAGGGCGCTGTCGCCGTCGCGGGCGTGACCCAGGTGACGATGTCGGCAGGTTCCTGCACGTCCGTCTTGGCAGCTGGCTGCGTTTTGGCGGGCGCTGCCTGCGTGCTCTTGGCGGCCGGTGCGGCCTGCGTGCTCCTCTGCGACGTGCTCTGGCTGGCAGATGTCTGCGCCGTCGCTGCCGTCGTGTCCTGCGCTGCTGCCGGCGTCGCGGCTGTGCAAGGTGCCGCAAGCGACGCGATGGCGAGCGTCAGCGCCATGATGTTCTTCCGATTCATGATAGTTCCCACTCCTTTAAGATATCCGTTAGCGCTTCAGCGCTTAGCTATGCATAAGCGACCACTAGGCGCTAAAGCGCCAAGTGTCTGCTTAACGGCTTATCTTAGCCATTTGCCGCTAGGCAAATAGCATCCAAATTCTTTTTACTTTTCTCCTTATTTCTTTTCGCCAAAGAATCAAAAAATCCTTCTTTCGCCGCACACCTTACGTTTCGTCATGTCCCTGCCAGACGGCGAGTCCCTCGCAGTCGATGCCGAAAAAGCGCAGCGCCTTGCCGAGCACCTGGTCGACCTGCGCGGCGAGCGTCTCCTGTCCGCCATAAAATGAGAGCATCGGCGGCACGATGGTGCAGCCGACCTCGGCGGCCGTGAGGAGGTTCCTGAGGTGGATGCGCGAGAGCGGCGTCTCGCGCGGCACGAGTACGAGCGGCCGCTGCTCTTTCAGCGTGACGTCCGCTGCGCGCAGCAGCAGGTTCTCGCTGTAGCCCGTGACGATGCCAGCGAGCGTCTTCATGCTGCATGGCACGACGATCATGCCGTCCGTGGGAAAGGTCCCGCTCGCGATGGCCGCGCCGAGGTCGTCCGCGTCGTACGTGACGTCAGCGAGCTCCCGTGCCGCCTCGGCCGTTGTCTCCGTTTCCTGGCGGAAATTGGCCTCGGCGCCGTCCGTCAGTACGAGATGCGTCTCGACGTCCGGGCGCGCTTTCAGGATTTCCAGCAGCCGCAGGCCCATCCAGACGCCGCTCGCGCCCGAAATGCCGATAACGATGCGCTTCTTCTGCGGCGCCTCCACGATGTTCCTCCGGTTCATCAGAGATTCTCCAGCATCATCTGCGCGACGCTTTCATACACTTTTTTTGCCGCCGTCTTCATGAAGTCCGGCGCCGTCGCGACCGTGTAGCCGTGAAAGGCTTCGATGGCCGGCAGGTCGTTGCGGTCGTCGCCGATGACGAAGAGATCGTCCGGGGCCACCTGCCAGCCCGTCACCTGCAGCAGGCGCGCGACGCCGTTCTTCTTGTCGGCCTCCACGAGGTTCAGGTCGAGGTAGCCGCGATTGATGTTGCCGCGCAGCTGCGGGAACGAAGCACGCACCATCGCCTCCGTCGCCAGCGCGTTCTCCTGCGTCCCGCAGTTCAGCGAGACCTGCACGATGTCGTCGCGCCAGATGGCCTTTTCGAGCGTCGTGGACGGCATGTCAGGCAAACCGAGCGCCGCGTCCGACAGGTTGCCGCCGATGGCCAGCGATTCGCGCTCCGTGACGACGAGCATCGGCGCATCGCCGCGCTTTTCCCGCAGCAGCTGCAGGAGCCCCTTCGTCAGCGCCTGCGGGAAGCGCAGGCTCGCGAGGATGCTGCGCTCCGCATCCGTCACGACCGCGCCGTTGTTGCAGATCAGGAAGTCCGGCACAAGGCCCTCGTACTTTTCGATTTCCATGTCAATCAGCGAGATGCCGCGGCCCGTATTGATGCCGAACTTGTGACCGGCTTCCTGCCACTTCTTCACCGCCGCGAGATTCGCCTCGGGCACGCCGCCACCATACGAGCAGAACGTCCCGTCAAAGTCCGTTGCTACGAGTTTCATTCGTGTCTTTCCCTTTCCAAAATATCATTTTCGATATATAAAGTTTGTTTCATAAAATTATTTCTGTTGTTATAATCCCGCAGAACACAAAGATTTTTGCATTTCTCGTTTCAGCCGAGCGAGACGTGCTCGGCAGCGGCGCGCGCATCAAGCAGCGCCTGCTGATATCCGGCCTGGTAGCCATCCTCGGCGCGGCTCTCCGCATAGTCGCGCAGCAGATCCATCATGTCGGCCAGCGGCTCCTCCGTCCAGCGGCTCATCGCGAAGAGCTCCCCGAGCTTGTTGATGCAGGCCAGCTCTTTCCCCTGCGTCTCTTTTGAAATCGTCATGCGATCGCTCTCCTTCGAAAAATATTTTCTGTATGCAGGAGGACTTTACGGCGTCCCCAAGACATCTTATAATGACAAAGTATAGCACAAGAAATTTTTGAAAAACAGTCTTGAAATTTTGCCACAGCGAAGAATCGAAGGAAGCTCACAGGAGGGAGTCCCATGCATCTCCATCTGCCAGCACGCCTCAGGCGGCTGCGGCGGAAACATATCGTCTTCGGCCTCCTGGGCACGGCATCCGCCGTGCTCCTCGCCATCTTCCTCGCGCTCGAAGCGCTCTCCTACGGCGCGGCCGGCCTCTTCAACCAGATTGCCGACCAGCAGGACATGCTGCGCGGCCATGTGCGCGTCGAGAAGCTCTTCGCGCATATCAACGGCCACGTCCGCTTCGAAGGGCTCACCTGGGAGGACGAGGCGGGCAATCCCGTGCTGATCGTGCCCGAGGGCGAGTTCTACGTGAAGCCGCTCGACGTACTGACGGGCCATCTCTCCGCGCGCTCGCTGACGAGCATCACGCTCCGCGACGCTGCCATCTCGCTGCGCATCCGCAAGGACGCGCAGACGAAGAAGCCCGTCATCGACTTCGTCACGCCGTCCGAGGAATTCTTCGACCTCATGGCGAGCGCCCCGCCCGAAAAGAAGAAATCTGGCCCGAAGCTCACGCCCGAAGAGCGCAAGGCGCGGGCCGAGCGCGCCCGCGCGGCCCGCGAAGCCCAGCTCGCGCAGCAGTGGGCATCGTTCAACTACGAGGGCAAGCGCATCGACTGCGACCTCGTGCTCCAGCACGCGAAGGTCGAAGTGCTCTACGAGAACCGCCACTACCTGCTGCAGGGCGCGAATCTCGACGCGAGCCTCCACTCCGACGGCCTGACGAAGCTGAGCTTCACGACGGGCGGTTTCGGCGGCACGATGAAAGGCCACGGCATCTCGACGAAGGGCACGATCGACTGCCGAAACGTCACGGTACCCGAGATGAACCTCTCCATCCTCGTCAGCGAAGTCGATCCGTCATCGCTCGGCTTCGGCATGGACGTCCATGACCCGATGACGCTGACAGCGCACTTCACGGGGCCCATCACGGGGCCGACCGGCACGG
This sequence comes from uncultured Veillonellaceae bacterium, assembly GCA_900318215.1. Classification (GTDB taxonomy): domain Bacteria; phylum Bacillota; class Negativicutes; order Selenomonadales; family Selenomonadaceae; genus Selenomonas_C. The sequence goes on along the minus strand of ONJV01000020.1, from coordinate 14,585 downwards.
GCGAGGTGAACATGGCCGAGCTCCACATCCCGGGCCTCGCGTTCGAGAACGTCAAGGGCACGGTCTCGTATCATGGCTCGACGCTCGATTTCACGGATGTCACGGCGAATGTCTATGGCGGCACGCTCACGGCCGCCGGCACGTACGACCTCGACTCGCGCATCTACCACCTCGAAGGCCACGGCGAAAACCTCTCGGCCGCGAAAGCCCTGCCAAAGCAGCACCTCAAATGCCTCGTCACGCTCGACATCGCCATCGACTCGCGCGGCAGCGCCCGCGAGACGACGACGAGCGGCAGCTTCACGAGCGGCCCGGGCTCGTACCGCCTCATCGTCTTCGACAGCCTCGCCGGCCGCTTCACGGATGAATACCACGACCTCCGCTTCTACGACGCCGACATCGAAATCGCCGGAGGCCACATCAAGACAGATGGTTTCCGTATCAAAAATAAAAAACTGACCCTCGCTCCGATCTACGTCTACGACGAAACCGGGCGCCTTCTCATGGTGTACAACCAGAACGACAAGCTCGCGCCGGAATTCTGAAAATGGACTTCGATGCCCGCGTAAATCACAATCGTGCATCTCAAACGTCCAGCTTGTGAGACTCCCTCAGTCGGCTTCGCCGACAGCCCCCTCTGAGAGGGGGCCTTTATTTTGCACGTTTCTGCGCTTTTCCGCTTATTTTTTCTCTAAAATGATTGACCTTGACGGAGTTTGGTGTTATACTTTTCACAAATGCAAGAAGGAACCGAAACCACATGGGCCGCTGCCCGCGTGGGAATATTAATGAAAGGAAGTTTCATCATGCTCACCGAAGAGCGTTATGCCGCCATCCTCCGCATCCTCGCGGAGAAGAAGGCCGTCACCGTACAGGAGCTCACACGCGCGCTCGACGCGTCGGAATCGACCGTGCGGCGCGACCTCACGGCGCTGCACAAGAGCGGCCGCCTCTACAAGGTCTACGGCGGTGCGACCAGCATCGACAACAACTATTCCTCCAATGAAGAGGACATGCGCACGAAGCGCGAGCTGCACACAGAGGGCAAGATCGCCATTGCCCGTCATGCGGCATCGCTCATCCGCCGCGGCGACTTCGTCTACCTCGACGCCGGCACGACGACGCTCCACATGATCGACTTCATCACGGAGCCGTCCGCCGTCTTCGTCACGAATGGCATGCCGCATGCGCTGAAGCTCGCGGAAAAGGGCTTCAAGACATTCATCCTCGGCGGCCGCCTCAAGGACACGACGGAGGCCGTCATCGGCACGGAAGCGCTCTCGATGCTCTCGCTCTACAACTTCACGAAGGGCTTCTTCGGCACGAACGGCATCAGCACGGAATCGGGCTTCTCGACACCGGACGCGCCCGAGGGCCTCGTCAAGAAGACGGCGCTCGCGCGCTGCACGCACGCCTACATCCTCGCCGACAGCTCGAAATTCAACAAAATCTACCCGATTTCGTTCGCCGGCCTCGCGAGTGCGACCATCCTGACGGACGTGCTCGAAGACAAGAAATATCGCGACTACACGACCATTCTGGAAGGAGAAGCCAACTGAGATGATTTACACCGTCACCTTCAACCCGTCCCTCGACTACATCGTCCGCATGGACCACTTCGAGGCCGGCGCCATCAACCGCGTCAGCTACGAGCAGGTGCTCGCGGGCGGCAAGGGCATCAACGTTTCCATCGTCCTGCACAACCTCGGCCACGAGAGCACGGCGCTCGGTTTCGTCGCAGGCTTCACAGGGGCGGAAATCGAGCACAAGCTCGACGCGTTCCCTGTCAAGCACGACTTCGTCCACCTCGAAAACGGCTTCTCGCGCATCAATGTGAAAGCCAAGGCCGAGAACGAGACGGAAATCAACGGCCAGGGCCCCGACATCAGCGAAGCAGCACAGAAAAAACTTTTTGAAAAGCTTGATACGCTTGGCAAGGGCGACACGCTCGTCCTCGCGGGCTCCATCCCAAAGACGCTGCCGGACGACATCTACGAGCGCATCATGGAGCGCCTCGATGGCCGCGGCATCCGCATCGTCGTCGACGCGGAAAAGAAGCTGCTGCTCAACGTCCTCAAGTACCACCCGTTCCTCATCAAGCCGAACAACCACGAGCTCGGCGACATGTTCGGCGTCGTGCTCAAAACGGACGAGGAAATCGTCACATACGCCAAGAAGCTCCAGGAGAAAGGCGCGACGAACGTGCTGATCTCGATGGCGGGCGACGGTGCCATCCTCCTGACGGCGGACGGCAAGCACTACAAGAGCCCAGCGCCGAAAGGCAAGCTCGTCAACTCCGTCGGCGCGGGCGACAGCATGGTCGCAGGCTTCCTGACGGGCTGCATCGAGAGCCACGACGACCTCGAAACCGCGTTCTACATGGGCGTCGCCACCGGCAGCGCCAGCGCCTTCAGCGAAAACCTCGCGACAAGGCCGGAAGTCGAGGGGCTGCTGAAGACCATCCGTTAATGCATGTTATTTCGATAACATAAATAAAAAGGAGTGTACACACACAATGAGAATCACCGATCTCCTCAAGGCGGAGAGCATCGAGCTCGGGGCATCGCCTGCTGACAAGGAAGCGGCCATCGACCTGCTCGCTGACCTCATGGAAAAAGGCGGCAACCTCGCGGACAAGGCGCAGTACAAGAAAGACGTGCTCGCGCGTGAAGCCGAGGGCACGACGGGCCTCGGGGACGGCCTCGCCACGCCGCATGCAAAATCTGCTGGCGTCGCCAAAGCCGGCCTCGCCGCCATGACGGTGCCGCAGGGCATGGACTACCAGTCCCTCGACGGCAAGCCGTCCCGCCTCTTCTTCATGATTGCTGCACCGGACGGCGCGAATGACGAGCACCTGACCATCCTTCAGAAGCTCGCCACGATGATTATGGACGACGACTTCAAAGAGGCGCTGATTGCCGCGAAGTCGAAAGACGAGTTCCTCCACATCATCGACCAGAAGGAAGACGGAAAGTTCGTCGCGCAGTCGTCCGCTGCACAGGCTGCCCCGACGGCCGACCACATCCAGATCCTCGCCGTCACGGCCTGCCCGACGGGCATCGCCCACACCTTCATGGCGGCCGAGAGCCTCGAGCAGCACGCGAAGAAGCGCGGCATCACCATCAAGGTCGAGACGAACGGCTCCGGCGGTGCCAAGAACATCCTGACGTCGGACGAAATCGCCAAGGCCGACGGCATCATCATCGCGGCCGACAAGAACGTCGCCATGAGCCGTTTCGATGGCAAGCACGTCGTCATCACGAAAGTCGCTGACGGCATCAACAAGGCCGACGAGCTCATCGACAAAGCCCTTTCGGGCAGCGCTCCCGTCTATCGCGCTTCGGGCTCTGACGCAACAGAAGGTGCCGCAGACGTCGCAGGCGAGAGCATCGGCCGCCAGATCTACAAGCACCTCATGAACGGCGTCAGCCACATGCTGCCGTTCGTCGTCGGCGGCGGCATCCTGATTGCCCTCGCGTTCCTGCTCGATGACTACTCCATCGACCCGAAGAACTTCGGCTCGAACACGCCGACCGCGAAATTCTTCAAAGACATCGGCGGCGCGGCCTTCGGCTTCATGCTGCCGGTCCTCGCAGGCTTCATCTCCATGTCCATCGCGGACCGTCCGGGCCTCGCTGTCGGCTTCGTCGGCGGCGCGCTCGCTGGCACGACGGGCTCCGGCTTCCTCGGCGCTCTCCTCGCAGGCTTCGTCGGTGGCTGGATTGTCAACAAGCTCAAAGCCCTGACGAAGTGCCTGCCGGATTCCCTCGAAGGCATCAAGCCGATGCTGATCTATCCGTTCTTCGGCATCCTCTTCATGGGCCTCATCATGATGTTCATCATCGCGCCGCCGGTCTCCGCGCTGAACGGCTGGATGGTTGACACGCTGAAGAACATGGATCCGTCCGCGCGCATCTTCATGGGCATCATCGTCGGCGGCATGATGGCCGTCGACATGGGCGGCCCGATCAACAAGGCAGCGTATGTCACGGGCACGGGCCTTCTCGCTTCCGGCGAGTTCCACGTCATGGCGGCCGTCATGGCTGGCGGCATGGTTCCGCCGCTCGCCATCGCCCTCTCCACGACGTTCTTCAAGAACCGCTACACGGAGAGCGAGCGCAAGGCCGGCATCACGAACTACGTCATGGGCCTCTCGTTCATCACGGAAGGCGCCATCCCGTTCGCAGCTGCTGACCCGATTCGCGTCATCCCGTCGCTCGTCGTCGGCTCCGCCGTCGCCGGTGCCCTCTCGATGGCGTTCGACTGCACGCTCCGTGCTCCGCACGGCGGCATCTTCGTCGTCCCGACCATCGGCAACCCGGCCATGTACCTCCTGGCCATCATCATCGGCGCCATCGTCGGCTGCGCCATCCTCAGCGTGCTCAAGAAACCGTTGAAAGAGAACGCATAAAAACGACAAAAAAGTATTTCTGAAATGCAAAAGGCTGCACATCGCAATGGTGTGCAGCCTTTTTTAATGCAACTTCCTGCGTCAATCCTCCACGTCAATATCATCAAAGACATCCTCGACACGAACGCGGAGATCATCATAAAGGGAGACGGGAATGACCGTATGGATATTTGCACGGTCTTTTTCATCCATATCAGCAAGATCTTCTGCATCTACCTGCGTGTAAACGCAGTCGAGCTCGAATGTACCATCATGTCCATGATAGACCTCAACTGATTTTTCCAGAGGCAAGACCAGCCAATATTCTTTGACACCAGCAGCAGCATAATGCCGCATCTTCGGACCACGATCATGGTTCATGGTGGATGGGGACAGCACTTCGACAACAAGGTCAGGCGCACCATAGATGCCTTTGCGGTGAATCTTCGAGCGGTCGCAGACAATCATACCATCGGGGACATAGACGTTGTCTTTATCGAGATGAACTTCTGCGCCATCCGGAAATGCCTTGCAAGTCTTCCCCTCAAGATAATTTCCGAAGATTCGATAGATATTGGCCGATACCAATGTGTGGTCAATGCGTGGTCGTGGAGACATGAGATATGTCTTGCCCTCGATCCGCTCCGTGACCGGCGGGTCGATGTACGCGAGATTGTTCATGGAAATCACTCCCTTCTTTTTCTACCATTATATCACAAGCCCCGGGGACTTATCCACAAAGTTATGCACACTTCTGTGGATAAGTCCCCGGGGCTGTGGTTTCTTTGTCGTTGATTCGCGGCCATCTGTCCGCGAAATCATAACGTGCTGTTACGTTTTTGAGGGACTTCAGCGTCCTTTGCCGCCCGCGCCTGGCGTCGGGGCGTCATCCGTGGCCGCGTTGTTCTGCGTCTGGCTTGTCTGCGTGTCCTCGCTGCGCGCGTCATTCGCGCGGGTCGCAGGGTTCGTATCGGCCGCGCTGTCCGCCGCACTCTCCGAGCGGCGGCTGCTGCCCTCCGTGCCGTCCTTCTTCTTGAGCTCGCTCTTCTTCGAGGAGGAGGACGACGACGATGACGAGGAACTGCTCTTCGTGCCCTCCATGCGGCCGATGCTGTGGTCGCTGGCTGGCACTTCCGTCGCGTTCGCTGGGATGGAATTCTCGTATTCATGCGCAGCGCGCTCGAGGTTGGCTTTCGCGCTGCTGCTGAGGCTGATGCCGAGCGTCGAGGCCAGCGTCGTGCGGAGCTTCTCCACATCGGGAATCCAGTAGCTGATGCCCGAGATGTAGAGCGGACGACCCGGCACCATGTCGGTCTTGAGGCCGTTCTTCTGCGATTCCTTCAGCGTGCCCGCGAATTCCAAGAGCTGGCGCATCGAGAGGTCCGTCTTGACGGAGGAGAGGACTTCCTTGATGACGCTCGGCAGCTTCGGGATGATGGCCGGCGACGTGATCTTGTCCATGCAGGCCTTCATGAATTTCTGCTGGCGCTTGATGCGGCCGATGTCACCCTCCTCGTCGCGGAAGCGCACATACGTCACGGCCGTCTTGCCGTCCATATGCTGCTTGCCCGGGCGCAGGTCGATGACGAGGCCGCCGTCGTCATCCCAGGGATCCTCGTAGTACATGCGCTTCTCGACGTCGATGTCGATGCCGCCGATGGCGTCGATGATTTTCTGGAACGCATGCGTGTTGATGATGATGTAGTGATCCATGTTGACGCCGAGGAAATCCTCGACCGTGCGCTGCGTGAGCTTCTCGCCGCCATAAGCGTAGGCCGCGTTGATCTTATCCCAGCCGTGGCCGTTGATTTTCACGCGCGTGTCGCGCGGGATGGACAGGAGCGCCGCCTGATCCTTCTTCGGATCGACCGTCGCAATCATCAGCGTGTCGGAGCGGCCGACATCGTCCTCGCGCTCATCGACGCCCATGATCATGATGGTCGACTTATCCTTCGCCATCAGGAGGCCTTCCTCGACTTTCTCAGCAACCGGGCGGTCGAGGAGCGAATTCGAAGCGAACATGGCGCCCGCGACGGCCGCGCCGAGGAAGCAGAGGAAGACGACCACCCACGGCCAGATGCGTGTCTTCTTCTTCTTCGCGCGCCCGTGCCGCGGCGGGATGGGATTGCTGCTCAAAACGATACCTTCTTTTCTATATAGTAGGAAGTAACTTCATTATAGTGATTCCTCACGAGTTGTGCAATATCCGATTTCTCCATTTTAGCGCCTCTCTATGAAAAATGAAAGCAAAAGGACGAGCGAACGCGTTTTCCACACCCACGAGGGATAAGTCGGAAAGTCCTAGCACTAAATCTTGTGTTTGTGGATAAGTACCACCTAAATCTTGAGTTATCCCCCGTTTTATCCACAGTATCCACAGTTTTGGCGAAAAAACGGGCGCCCAAACTATGCACATTGTGCACAAGATGGCAGAATCCCCGCAAATCCTTGCCGTTCTGTGGATAAACTGCCCCCTCGGAGCGCTTCCCCCGTCGATGTTATCCACAGGTGTGGATGAAATTGTGGATAACAAATTTCTTTCGTACAGCGTTCCTCTTTCTCCTCATTCTGTAGTATAATGATGTTTATAGGGAAAGGGGGACGTGCGCCCATGACGACCATCAGCGACGAAGAGCTCCTGCTGCGCCTCGTGCTCTCGTGCGTGCTCGGCGGCATCATCGGCTACGAACGCCAGGCGAGACGAAAGTCGGCGGGCCTCCGGACGAACCTCCTCGTGTGCCTCGGCTCCTGCCTCATCATGGTGCTCTCGCAGGAACTCTACCTGCGCGTCGAAGGCCATACGAATGCCGACCCCGCACGCCTCGCGGCGCAGGTCGTCTCCGGCATCGGCTTCCTCGGCGCCGGCGCCATCATGAAGGAAGGCGTGACCGTCACGGGCCTCACGACGGCGGCGTGCCTCTGGGTCGTCGCGGGCGTCGGCCTCGCCGTCGGCGCAGGCCTCTACACGGGCGCGCTCTTCACGACGGCGCTCGTCTTCGGCACGCTCGGCTTCCTCTCGCGGCTCGACGAATGGGTCGGGCACGAGCATCCCGTCCGTCCCCCGTACCATGCCGCCCGGCCACTGCCGCGACGTCATCCGCTCCCACCGCAGGCAAGAAAGAACTTTCATTATCTTTATAAGAAAAAATTTTTCAGGAGGAAAACGACTATGCTGAATGAAGAGATCATCGACACGATGGTGCGCCAGGCCATGGACATCACGCGCAACGCCTATCTGCGCCACGAGGAACAGCTCGCGGTCGGCGCCTGCGTGCTCTCGAGCGACGGCACGCTCTATACGGGCTGCAACATCCAGAACCGCATGCCGCAGCTCTGCGTCTCGGCCGAGCAGGTCGCCATGTACAAGGCCCTCGCCGATGGCAAGCGCGAATTCGACGGCGTCGCCATCATCGCCGACACGCAGGATCCCTACATCCCCTCGGGCCTCTCGCTGCAGCTGCTCGCCGAATTCGACGTCCCCGAAGTCGTCATGGCAAACATGAACGGCCAGGTGGACACGAAATCCCTCGAAGAACTGCTGCCGTACTACCGCCGCATGAAGAAGAACACGCGGTTCACGTTCGGGGATGGCGACAACTACTGAGTTTTGGAACCTTCATCAGACAAGAGAGTAAAGGATGGGACGCGCCCTGCGCCCGTGGGAACGGTGCAGGACGGAACTGAGGGAGGGAAAGCTATGGACTGGCAGCCGAAAAATTCAGACCTCGCAGGCGTCCTGCGCCGCGAACGGCGTGACGACCTCACAGGACTGCTCTCCATGATGGACTTCATGGAGCGGGCCGACCGCGAAATCGCGCGCGGCCCTGCGACGTTCCTCTATTTCAACGTCGAAAACTTCCGCCTCATGAACCAGGAATATGGCTTCCAGGCTGGCAACCAGCTGCTCGTGCGCATCGCTGAAGCGCTCCTCGAGACGTTCGGCTCCGTGCCGATGGCCCGCCTCAACGACGACCGCTTCATCGTTATGACGCGCTCGACGGGCCTCGAAGAGCACATCCAGGCCGTCGTCGAGACCGTCGACCAGATCGAGGCGCGCATGTCGCTCGCCGTCAAAGTCGGCATCTACGACCCGCCGCCCGACGTCACGGACGTCGCGCTCATCATGGACCGCGCCAAGCTCGCCTGCGACAGCATCAAAGGCATCTACGACAAGCGCTGTGCCCACTTCACGAAAGGCCTCGAAACGCAGCGGAGCCTGCGCACCTACATCGTCACGAACTTCTACCGCGCCCTCGAAGAAGGCTGGATTGAAGTCTGGTACCAGCCCGAAATCCGCGCCGCCACGCGCGAAGTCTGCGGCTTTGAAGCCCTCGCGCGCTGGCGCGACCCCGAACGCGGCATCATCTCGCCTGGAGACTTCATCCCCGTCCTCGAGCGCGCGCACCTCATCGACCGGCTCGACCTCTATGTCATCCAGCGCGTCTGCAGCGACCAGCAGAAAGGCAAGGAGCGCCCGGGCTGGAAATCCTCACACATCTCCGTCAACCTCTCGCGCGTCGATTTCCAGCTCAGCAACATGCTCGAAGAAATCCAGTCCATCTGCCGCGCCTACGATGTCCCGGAAGGCTACCTCCACATCGAGATCACCGAGAGCGCCCTCAATGACAACGACGAATTCCTGCGCCACGAAATCCAGCGCTTCCACGATGCCGGGTTCGAGCTCTGGATGGACGACTTCGGCAGTGGCTACTCCTCGCTGAACAACCTCAAGGACTTCCAGTTCGACCTCCTCAAGATTGACATGGGATTCCTGCGCGACTTCGACACGAAGCCGCAAGCCCGCGTCATCCTCGAAGCCATCGTCGACATGGCGAAAAAGCTCGGCATCCACACGCTCTGCGAAGGCGTCGAAACCGAAGAGCAGTACAAATTCCTGAAAGACATCGGCTGCGAAGTTCTGCAAGGCTACCTCTTCTCCCCGCCCGTGCCCTACTCCGACGAGCACACCGGCGAAGTCTCCGGCTCGAAAGAGAACCGGCTCGTCATCGAAGGCACCGAAGCGGAAGACTACTTCCGCACCATCGGCTCGTTCAACGTGCTCGACGCCGACCCCCTGCGCTTTTCCAAAGACAGCTGGGGCCTCGCCATCGCCATCCTCGAGTGCCGCGACGACGGCAGCTGCCGCTACCTCTACGCCAACGACCGCGTCCGGGAAATGGCGCGCTTCGTCGGTTTCCGCAACCTGGATGAAGCCATCCGGGATCGCCGCCACAGGGACGACCTCATGCAGCCCGAGCGGCGCTTCTGGAACCTCGTCGAGCGCGCACTCCAGAGCGGCAAGCCGGAATCGATGGAAAACTTCATCAACGGCCGCGCCTACAGCGTCCGCATGGTGCGCATCGCCCGCGACGAACCGCGCGGCGTCTCCGCGATCGCCTACCAGATCATCGACCTCTCCGACTGGGGCATCCAGCACCAGCAGCGCTTCATGGACGTCGCCATGCGCCACATGCTCCAGATCTACACGCGCGTCGACCTCTATTCCGAGGACGGCACGGCCGAAAACCTCGTCGTCGACGCCTCGCAGCAGCGCGTCCTCGACATCGTCCCGTTCACAGACGAGGGACTCCGCCGCTACGCCGACATGTACATCAACGACAAAGACCGCGAAAACTTCCTCTCCTTCTACGACATGACGACCGTCGAAGAGCGTTCCCACGCCGCCCGCAACGAACACGTCACCGCCGTCTTCAACGTCTACGACGAACTCACAGACCGCCCCGAACCCCAGATGTTCACCCTCATCCCCTTCCGCCTCGAAGGCAAGCACTACGCCCTCTCCTGCATGCGAAGAATCGACAACCTCGACAGAGGAAGGTCGACGAAAGGGTTCTGAAAACAAAAACTCCGCGCCAATCCGGTGCGGAGTTTTTGTATGCCTTGCTGTGGATTAATGATGGAACAAACGAATATGCGTCATCGCCATCGTCATGCCGTACTTGTCGGCCGTCTCGATGACATTGTCGTCGCGAATCGAGCCGCCCGTCTGCGCCACGTACTGCACGCCGGACTTGTGCGCGCGCTCGATATTGTCGCCGAACGACGCGCTTCCAGTCGTCCGTCTCCAGCAGGTCTTCCCACTCGTCGCCGATGTAGACATCGATGGCATTGTCGCGGTCCGGGCGGCGCACCTCCTCCTTGAACGGCAGATTCAGCACCTGCGGGCTCTGGCGCAGGAACCAGCGGTCCGCCTTGCCGCCCGCGAGGCGCGTGCAGTGGACGCGGCTCTGCTGGCCCGCGCCGATGCCGATGGCCTGCCCGTCATACGTATAGCAGACCGAATTCGACTGCGTGTATTTCAGCGTGATGAGCGCGATGAGCAGGTCGCGCTTCGCCGCGCTCGGCAGCTCCTTCGCCTTCGTCGCGATGTCCTTCAGGCAGTCCTCCGTGATGGCCACATCGTTGCGCTTCTGCGAGAACGTCACGCCGAAGACCTGCTTCGTCTCGACCGCGGGCGGCTCGTAGGCAGGATCCATCTGGATCACGAGATAGCTGCCCTTGCGCTTCGTCTTCAGGATTTCCAGCGCCTCCGCGCTGTACGACGGCGCGATGATGCCGTCCGACACCTCGCGCTTCAAAAACGACGCCGTCTGCGCATCGCACTCATCCGACAGCGCCACGAAATCGCCATACGAGCTCATGCGGTCAGCGCCGCGCGCGCGGATGTACGCCGTCGCGACCGGCGAAAGCTCCACGCCCTCGACGAAATACACTTTCTGCAGCACATTCGACAGCGGCACCGCCACGGCCGCACCCGCCGGGCTCACATGCTTGAACGAAGCCGCCGCCGGCAGCCCCGTCGCTTTCTTGAGCTCCCGTACGAGCTGCCAGCTGTTCATCGCGTCGAGCAGGTTGATATACCCCGGCTTGCCATTCAAAACCTGGAATGGCAGCTCGCCCGTCTCCATCGACACCTTCGCCGGCTTCTGGTTCGGGTTGCAGCCATACTTCAGTTCGAGTTCCTTCATTTTGCTTTCTCCTTTGCAAAATCACACGAAAAAAGAGCCGACAAAGTCCAAGGCTCTCTTGCCCAGACGGTCGGCTCTCACGCAGCGACGCTGCACTTGCACTCCCCGTGGTGAACTCCACTTCCGTCAGTCGTGCAAGATTCCTACTAATAATGTAGCAAAGGGCGGGCGGGGTGTCAAGGAAAAGAACGCTTGACGCTCGTTTTTGTGAAACGTATACTGAAAGGAAAAGAAAGGAGAGGATCCCATGCGCGTCATCGTCATCGGCGCCGGCAAGCTCGGGTACAGCATCGCCGAGCTCCTGTCCAAAGAATCCTTCGACGTCGTCATCGTCGACCATGACGCCGCCCAGCTCGAGGGGCCGAAGAACACCCTCGACGTCCTCACCATCCACGCCAACGGCGCGAGCCCCATCACCATGAACGAGCCCGACATCCGCGGCGCCGACATCCTCATCGCCGTCACCGCCAGCGACGAAGTCAACATGGTCTGCTGCATCCTCGCCAAAAAGCACGGCATCGCCCACACCATCGCCCGCATCCGCGACATGCAGTTCATGGGCGAAGCAAAAGAATACCTGAAGGAAAATTTCGACATCGACCTCATGCTCAACCCCGAGCTCATCACGGCGCACGAAATCAACCGCATCCTCATGACGCCCGCCGCGCTCAACGTCGAAGACTTCGCCCACGGCAAAGTCCGCCTCTTCGAGACCCGCGTGCGCCGCTCGTCGCCGTTTGCCCGCAAGCAGCTCAAAGACATCGAGCTCCCGCGCGGCGTCCTCGCTGGCATGATCTTCCGCGACCACCGCATGATCATCCCGCACGGCAACGACTCGCTGCTGCCGCACGACAACGCCTACTTCATCGGCATCCCGTCCGCCATCGAGCAATTCAGCCAGAACTTCGTCCAGCGCGACGCCAAGCGCATCCACCGCGTCATGGTCATCGGTGCCGGGCGCACGGGCCGCGCGCTCGCGAGCCTCCTCGACGGCCAGGACGTCGAAGTCAAAGTCGTCGAAAAAGACCACGAGCGCTGCCAGCTCATGGCCGAAAAGCTCGACCACGGCATCGCCATCTGCGGCGACGGCACCGACATCGACCTCCTGCTCGAAGAAGGCGTCGCCGAAGCCGACGTCGTCGTCTGCCTGACGGAAGACGACAAGCTCAACCTCATGCTCGCGCTGCTCGCGAAGCACCTCGGCGCCGACAAGACCGTCGTCCGCGTCGCCCGCAACGAATACGTCGACCTCATGGAAAAAGTCGGCGTCGACGTCGTCCTCTCGGCCCGCCTGCTGTCTGCAAGCGAAGTCCTCGCGTTTGCCCGCCGCGGCGGCGTCGTCTCCGTCTCGCTCCTCGAAGGCGCGAAAGCCGAAGCCGTCGAAGTCATCATGCAGGAAGGCGCCCCCGCCGCCGGCAAGCCCCTCATGGACGCCAAACTCCCGAAAGAATGTCTCGTCTGCGCCTACGTCCGCGCCGGCGAAGCCGAAATCCCGAACGGCACCACCGTCCTCCTCCCCGGCGACCGCATCATCCTCTTCATCCAGACCCAGTTCGCACAAAAGGTCATGAAGTATTTCAAGGGGAAGGAATGATTTTTAGGCAGCCCCCCTCATTGAGGGGGGACGGGCCGCGTGAGCGGCGGGGGGAGTAGTTAGGTGCTGTGGCCGGACAAATATACGAAACTGCTTCTAAAGGACTTTAGACACTCCTTTCAAACTCGTTCGGCTATCATATCCTACTACTCCCACCACCGCTTCGCGGTCCCCCTCCCTCAACGAGGGAGGCTCCTGAATAAGCTACTTCTTCCATGCAAACCATCCCCCGAAAAAGGAGGCCCCTCTTCCATGCCCATCCCCCCTTCCACCACCGCCGCCGCCGCGACCTTCGCCAAAAAATGGGCGAACCTCGGCGACGAGAAGCAGGACAGCCAGCGGTTCTGGTTCGAGCTCTTGCAGAAAGTCTACGGCGTCGAAGACCCGGCGAGCTTTGTCCGCTTCGAGCAGCGCGTCAAGCTCTCGCACGTCAGCTTCATCGACGTCATGATTCCCGCGACCCACACCATGATTGAGATGAAAAGCCGAGGCAAAGACCTCGACGCCCCCATCAAGCAATCCGACGGCACATTCTTGAAACCTTTTGAGCAGGCGAAACGCTACGCCGCCGCGCTCCCCTACTCCGAGCGCCCGCGCTGGATTGTCTCGTGCAACTTCGCCGAATTCCACGTCTACGACATGGAGCGCCCGAACGACGAACCCGAGCGCATCCTCCTCAAAGACCTCGGCAAAGAAGCCTACCGCCTGAAATTCCTCGTCGACGTCCGCGACAGCCACATCCAGCGCGAAATGGACCTCTCGCGCGAAGCTGGCACCCTCGTAGGCCGTATCTATAACGCCCTCCTGCCCGCCTACGGCGACGCCCCCACCGCCAAAGACCTCCAGGACCTCAACAAACTCATCGTCCGCCTCGTCTTCTGCTTCTACGCCGAAGACGCCGGGCTCTTCGGCGCGCGCAACGCCTTCCAGCACTGCATGGAAACCTTCCGCGCCGAAAACTTCCGCCTCGCCCTCATCACCCTGTTTCGCGTCCTCGACCAGAAACCCGAAGGAAACCCGAAGAGCGCGACCGCTTCCTCGACCCGAAATTCGCCGCCTTCCCCTACGTCAACGGCAGCCTCTTCACCGAAGACGTCCCCGTCCCGCCCATGGACGAGCCCACGCGCACCCTCATCCTCGAAGAAGGCTGCGGCTTCGACTGGAGCGGCATTTCTCCGACCATTTTTGGAGAGAAGTATCAGGAAAATTCCAGATGTACAAACACTCGCTGTCCTTGGGAACTAAGCGTTTCTGAGGACTTTTTCGTTTCACGACAAATGGACACCCCATGGGCGTCGTAGATTCGTTTACTCTGCCGTAAAAGCGATTACCAGTAATCTCCGATGTGTCTAAATTCTGCCATCGAAAATGCATCATCTTTTTTTCTGCCGACAACATGAAAGCCGTTCCTATCTTCTGGCACAAGGCCAAGAGATGGGAACGGCTTCGTTTGTGTATCATTCGATTTCCAGCTCACCCATAAGACAAAATAAGCTGGCATCACTTTTTCTTTCCATCGCTGACCGAGAAGTTCGTCCTCCGCATCGTAGCAATCGTGTCGCTCTGCATGGCGACAGTCTTCTTCAAGGCCGTCACTTCGTCCTTCAGGTCA
>ONJV01000170.1 GCA_900318215.1 uncultured Veillonellaceae bacterium | reverse complement strand
CAGGCATGACGATTACCATCGAGCCGATGATCAACCAGGGCACGTCGAAGGTCAAGACGGACAAGGCAGACGGCTGGACGGTCCGCACGAAGGACGGCAAGCTCTCTGCCCAGTGGGAGAATACAATCCTGATTACGGAGACGGGCGCGGAGGTCATTTCGTCATGATTTCGTTTGCTGATTTCGGACTCGCACCGTCTGTTGTCGAGACACTGCGGCTGCATGGCATCAAAGAGGCGACGCCCGTGCAGGAACGCGCCATCCCCGAAGTACGCGCAGGACGTGACGTCATCGTGCAAGCGCAGACGGGCACGGGCAAGACGCTGGCGTTCCTGCTGCCGATTTTTGAGAAAATCAAGGCGCAGGCCGACGTCGCGCAGGCGCTCGTCGTGACGCCGACGCGCGAGCTCGCCATCCAGATTGCAAAAGTCGCCGGACGCCTAGGCGAGGCGGCGGGCATCACGAGCCTCGTCATCTACGGCGGGCAGGACATCGAGCGGCAGAAGCAGAAGCTCCGCCGTCATCCGCAGCTCATCATCGGCACGCCGGGACGCCTGCTCGATCACCTGCGGCGCGGCACGATCGACCTCTCGCACGTCAACAAGTTCGTGCTCGACGAGGCCGACGAGATGATGAAGCTCGGCTTTATCGAAGATGTCGAGCTCTTGTTGCACGAAGTCGCCGATGACCGCCAATTCATGCTGTTTTCCGCAACGATGCCCGACCGCGTGCGCGGCCTCGCGAAGGCGTACATGAAAGCGCCGGAGGAAATCATCATCAAGAGCGACACGGTCACGCTCGAAAATATCCATCAGGAAATCGTCGATACGCGCGAAGAGACGAAGCTCGACACGCTCTGCGAAGCCATCAACAAGTACCAGCCGTACCTCGCGATGGTCTTCTGCTCGACGAAGCAGCGCGTCCACCAGGTCACGATGGAGCTCGCGGCGCGCGGTTATCTCGCAGACGAGCTGCACGGTGACCTCTCGCAGGTGCAGCGCGCGCTCGTACTGAAGCGCTTCCGCACGGCGAAGCTCCAGATCCTCGTCGCGACGGACATCGCCGCGCGCGGCCTCGACATCGAGGGCGTCACGCACGTCGTGAACTATGACATCCCGCGCACGACGGAAGACTACATCCACCGCATCGGCCGCACGGGCCGCGCGGGCGCTGACGGCATGGCCATCACGTTCGTCAACGCGCGCCAGTACACGCAGCTCCGCCGCATCGAGGCAGGCATCAAAGCGCGCATCGAGAAGGCGCACTCCGACCGCCACAAGAAGCACGCGGAAAAGCAGGCCGTCATGAAGGCGAAAGTCCTCGAAGAGCGCCAGAAAGCGCACGCGAAGAAAGCGAAGCCGCTCAGCAAGTATGCGAACCGCAAAGGCGCGCAGCACAAAGGCCGCAACGACCGCAGCCGCCGCCAAAGCGTCCAGCAGCGCAAGGCGGGCAACAAATCCAACATCGGCCACCGCTCGAAAATCGGCGGGCGGCGGAAATAATCGCATACGAAAATATTTTGGGGCAGCTGCAAGTTTTCTTGCGGCTGTCCTTGTTTCACGATAAAATGGAAGAAAGGCAGGAGGAGGTTGATGGCGATGAAGCTTTCGATGCCGATTGGCGTGGATGATTTTAAGAAAGTTCGTGAGAACTATTATTTTGTGGACAAGTCGAGATTCCTTTCGGCATTTTTTCCTGGTCATGCAGAAGTCACGCTCTTCACGCGGCCGAGACGGTTTGGCAAGACGCTGACGCTTTCCATGCTGCGGTATTTCTTTGATCTCGAAGGAGCAGACGAGCATCGGCAGCTATTTGACGGCCTCGCTGTCTCGCACGATGCGGCCATGATGGCGGAGATGGGGCAGCGTCCCGTGTTGTTCTTCACCCTGCGCGGCTGGAAAGCGCGCGATTGGGAAGAAATGAAGGGAACGATTGCCATCGGTTTGCAGAAAGTCGCAAAGCAATATAAGTTCCTGCTCGAAAGCGACCGCGTTGATTCCCATGACCGCAGCATCCTGAAATCCATTTATGAGGGTCATGCGTCCCTGCTGCAGCTTCGGACGGCGCCCGAGCTCCTTCTCGGGATGCTCGAGGCACATTATGACAAGAAAGCCGTGCTGCTGCTCGATGAATATGACACGCCGATTCAGACGGCATGGGAGTACGGGTATTACAACGAGGCCATCGATTTCTTCCGCGTCTTTCTGACGACAGCTCTGAAAACGAATCTTTCCCTCGACTTCGCCGTAATGACGGGCGTGCTCCGCATTTCGAAAGAGAGCATCTTCTCGGATCTCAACAATCTCTTTGTGGACAGTATTCTTCGGCCCAAATATCCGACGGTCTTTGGCTTTACATCCGAAGAAGTCGAAAAGATGGCAAATGACCTCGGACATGTTGATAAATTGCCAGAAATCAAGGCATGGTATGACGGTTATCGCATTGATGGCCATGAAATCTATAATCCGTGGTCTGTGCTCAATTATTTTGACGCAGGATGTCAGCCGCAGACGTATTGGGGGAATACTTCTGGCAATGCTATCCTCGCAGAGCTCATGAAGAGCGCGGATCAGGAACATTTCGAAAGCCTTGACACTCTCCTGCGTGGCGGGACGGTGACATCATATCTGCGCGATGGCGTCATCTACAGTGATATTGGCGATGACCCCGATGCGCTCTGCACGATGCTCTGTACGACCGGGTATCTCACGACGGAACGTACGGAGACGTTTGCGGGGGAGACAGAGTATTCGTTGCGCCTGCCAAATCTCGAAATGCGGCGGCTGTTTGGCATCGAGATCGTGAAGCGCTACCAGCACGGTTTCGGCAAGTCGGCGCTTGTGCGTCTCCTGCGGGCGTTCCTGAACGGCGATGCAGCGAAAGTCGAGGAAGGGCTCGGCCGCTACCTCGTGAAGCTCGCGAGCTATTATGATACCGCAAAAGACAAAGAATCTTTCTATCATGGCTTCGTTCTCGGCATGACGGCTATCCTCGTCGAGGATTTCATCGTCCGCTCCAACCGCGAATCCGGCTACGGCCGCTATGATCTCGTCGCCGTGCCTAAACGGAAGGATAAAGCAGGCTTCCTGCTCGAATTCAAGACGGCGGAGACAGAGGACGCGCTGGACGCAAAAGCCGAAGAAGCCCTCGTACAGATCGAGACGCGCGATTATCTCGCAGGACTCGACGTCGAAGGCCGGACGATGCATCGCTATGGCATTGCATTTTGCGGTAAGAAGGTTCGTGTGAAGATGAATTGAAGTGAGTTTTCGAAAAAATTCACTTCAAAAGAAGGAAATTCAGAAAATAACGAGAATTAAACCGATAGAAACAAGAACCTTAGCACAAGGAATCACAAGACGCAGAGGGGGATTTTTCATGATCGGAATCAAGAATGTCGTTGCTATCGTCTGCGGTGGCGGGCCGGCACCTGGCATCAACAGCGTCATCTCGGGCATCACGAACGAGGCGACGCGGCATGGCTGGGATGTGCTCGGCATCTATGATGGTTTCTCGCGGATTGCGCGCGGCGAAAAGAATTACGTGCGCCTCGAGCCGAAGGACATCAGCCGCATCCATCTGACGGGCGGCTGCATCCTCAAGATGAGCCGCTTCAATCCGACGAAGAAGGAGTCGGATCTGCGCACGGTTGTCGAGACGCTGACGGAGCTCGGCGTCACGCACCTCGTGACGATCGGCGGTGATGATACGGCTTACAGCTCGGCGGCTGTTTCCGATTACGCGCGCAAGATGGGCCGCACGATCAATGTCGTGCATGTCCCGAAGACCATCGACAACGACCTGCCGCTGCCGGATGGCGTCCCGACATTCGGCTTCGAGACGGCGCGCGCGTTCGGCACGGAAGAGGTCGAGAACCTCATGGAAGATGCGCGCACGACGAACAACCGCTGGTATTTCACGATTGCGATGGGCCGCACGGCAGGGCACTTGGCGCTCGGCATGGGCCGCAGCGCAGGCGCGGCGGTCACGATCATCCCGGAGGAATTCCCCGAGGAAAAGATTCCTCTGCAGCAGGTCGTCGACATCATCACGGGCTCCATCGTGAAGCGGTATCTGACGGGCAAGAACTACGGCGTGGCTGTCATCGCGGAAGGTGTCATCGAAAAAATCGCGCCGGAAGATTTCAAGAAGCTCGGCAACGTCGTGACGGACGAGCACGGCCATATCCGCTACAGCGAGCTCGACTTTGGTGAAATCCTCAAGCAGGCCGTCCTCGCCGAAGTCAAGAAGCTCGGCATCAAGGTCTCGATCATCGACAAGGAAATCGGCTACGAGCTGCGCTGCACGGCGCCGATTGCGTATGACATCGACTATGCGCGTTCGCTCGGCTATTCGGCCGTCCAGTTCCTGATGGCAGGCGATTCGAGCGCGCTGATCACGATTCAGGACAACAAGGCCGTGCCGATGCGCTTCGAGGACATCAAGGATCCTGTGACGGGCAAGACGAAGGTGCGCAAAGTCAACATCGACTCGATTCACTACAAAATCGCGCGCGGCCTCATGATGCGCCTCGAGGAAGGCGACCTCGACGATCCGGGTCTCGCGAATGCCTATCGCATGACGCAGGAAGAATTCCACAAGCGCTATGCATACCTCTTCGGCAAAGGCGAGGTGCCGAAGGAGAAGGAAGAGAAGAAGGAAGAAAAGAAGTAAAAAATGCGTTTTCACGCAACGGTCTGGCAGGTCATTGGCATCTGCCAGATTTTTTTTGAGTTTTTACGAAAAAATGCTTGACGGATGGGAATGATTGCACTATAATTATCTCTTGTCAGCCGGAAGCAACAAAGTTGCGAAGGCGGCACCGTTTAATCGCGGGGTGGAGCAGTCGGTAGCTCGTCGGGCTCATAACCCGAAGGTCATAGGTTCAAGTCCTATCCCCGCAACCAAGAAAACTTCATTTATTTGTTTCTATATACTACGCAGAACTTAGCGCATGAAGACACACAATGTGAGCTTCTCATACGTCTTAGAGGAGGGTATTTGCCTGCGGCAAATGCCTAAGATATCTCTAAGCGCTGAAGCGCTAAGAGCTATCTTAGCGGGGTGGAGCAGTCGGTAGCTCGTCGGGCTCATAACCCGAAGGTCACAGGTTCAAGTCCTGTCCCCGCAACCAAGCAAGTGTGCTGATATAGCTCAGTCGGTAGAGCGTATCCTTGGTAAGGATAAGGTCACCAGTTCAATCCTGGTTATCAGCTCCAGATAGAGGCGGCATAGCTCAGTT
>ONJV01000003.1 GCA_900318215.1 uncultured Veillonellaceae bacterium | reverse complement strand
GTCGTGTCCGGGACCATCGTGACTTCGGCGGATGCCGTCTCGATGCCCTTTTCGCCGAGGGCCTTCTCGATGTCGTCGAACGCATCCGGTTCCGCCGTGATTTCAAAGACTTCGCCTTCGGAGCTCATATCTTCGGCACCGGCGTCGAGAACGATCTCCATCAGGGCATCTTCGTCATCGAACGTCTCTTTCTCGACGATGAAGACGGCCTTCTTCTTGAACATCCAGGCGACGCAGCCGTCCTGGCCGAGGTTGCCGCCGAACTTGCTGAAGAGGTGGCGGACATCCGCGGCCGTGCGGTTGCGGTTGTCCGTGAGAATGTCGAGCATGACGGCCGTGCCAGCCGGGCCATAGCCCTCATACATGAGCTCTTCGTAGTTGCCACTCTCGGAATTGCCGAGGCCCTTCTCAATCGCGCGCTTGATGTTGTCTTTCGGGATGTTGTTCGATTTCGCTTTCGAAAGCGCGAGCTTCAGACGCATATTGCCCGTCGGGTCTGCGCCGCCCATGCGGACGGCGATCGTGATCTCGCGGCCGATCTTCGTCGTGATCTTGCCGCGGATGGCGTCATTGGCGCCCTTCTTGCGTTTGATATTTGCCCACTTGGAATGTCCTGACATTGGTTGATGGCTCCTTTTACAATAAATATCCTTTGTATTTTATCACAAAATTCATTTTTTGACCAGACGATAATGCTTCTTCTTGCCCTTGCGGACGACAGCGCGCTCGCCTTCGAAGTCTGCATCCGTGAGAACATAGCCTTCGTCCGTGACTTTTTCGCCGCCGAGTGCCAGGCCGTTCTGCTTGATGAGACGACGGCCTTCGCCCTTCGAGGCAAAGACTTTACCTTCCGTCAGCACGTCGAGCAGCTTCTCGCCTGCCGAGGCTTTGACCTCCGGCATCGTCTCGGCTGCACCGCCAGCGCCGCCAAAGACCTGCTCGGCACCGGCCTTGGCTTTCTTGGCCTCTTCCTCGCCATGCACGATCTTCGTGACTTCGTAGGCAAGGACGGTCTTGGCCTCATTGATGGCCGAGCCTTCGAGGGAGCCAAGGCGATGGACTTCTTCCATCGGCAGGAACGTCAAGAGAGCCAGGCATTTTTCGACGTCGGCATCATCGACATTGCGCCAGTACTGATAGAACTCGTACGGGCTCGTCTTTTCGGCATCGAGCCAGAGCGCGCCGCCAGCCGTTTTGCCCATCTTCTTGCCGTCGCTCTTCGTGAGCAGCTTGTTCGTGAGGCCGTAGACGGCCGTGCCGCTCTTGCGGCGATTGAGCTCGACGCCCGCGATGATGTTCGACCACTGGTCGTCGCCGCCCATCTGGAGCTTGCAGCTATAACGGCGGTTGAGTTCGAGGAAGTCATAGGCCTGCATGACCATGTAGTTGAATTCGAGGAACGTCAGGCCTTTTTCCCAGCGCTGCTTGTAGCACTCGGCGGCCAGCATGCGGTTGACCGTGAAGCAGGCGCCGACATCGCGCAGCATATCGACGTAGTTGAGCTTGCGGAGCCAGTCGGCATTATTCGCCATGATGGCTTTGCCATCCGAAAAATCGATGAACCGCGCCATCTGCTTCTTGAAACATTCGCAGTTGTGCTCAATCTGTTCATCTGTCAGCATCTTGCGCATGTCCGTACGGCCCGTGGGGTCGCCGACCGTGCCCGTGCCGCCGCCGACGAGGCAGATGGGGCGATGGCCGGCACGCTGGAGGTGCGCCATCGCCATGAGGGCGATGAAGTGGCCGGCATGGAGGCTGTCGGCCGTCGGGTCAAAACCGATGTAGAACGTGACGCGCTCCTTGTCAAAGAGGTCGCGGAGTTCCTGCTCGTTCGTGCACTGCGCGACAAAGCCGCGCTCCTTGAGGGTGTCAAATACGTTTGGCAAAGGGATTCGCTCCTTTTATTTCGTTAATTACGTCCTTTCGAGACGCCGCCGCCAGGTTCAGGCACATTCGATGCCGGAGCTGATGGCTGCTGGGCCGGTGCCTGCGAAGGCGCGCTTGGTTGGTTGCCGCCTTGCGACTGCTGGCCGCCCTGTTGTGCGTTCTTGCCGCCATCGGACTTCGTGCCGTCCTGCTTGCCATTCGCGGTTTTTTTGTCGCTTTTGAGCTCGGATTTCTTGTCGTTTTCGAGCTCGCCAATAGCATCGGACTTGCCGCCAGCCGACGAACCGTCAAAGTTCTTCGGCGGCGTCGAGGCCAGGGCCTTGCTCATGAAGGCTTTCCAGATGACAGCAGGCGTCAAGCCGCCGCTCATGCCACCAAGGGAGGAGTTGTCATCGCTCCCGATCCAGACACCGGCGACGAGGTCTGGCGTATAGCCGACGAACCATGCATCATGGTAGTCGCTCGTCGTGCCCGTCTTGCCAGCGGCCGGACGGCCGATGTTCGCGCGCGTACCTGTGCCCTTCTGGATGACGCCCTGCAGCATGTCCGTGAGCTCGGCCGCGCTCTGCTCGCTGATGACGCTGCGCTGCTTCGGCTCGGCCTGTTCGAGCACCTTGCCGTTGCGATCGAGGACTTTCGTGACGGCGACGGGATCGACATGGACGCCCTTGTTCGCGAACGTGCCATAGGCACTCACGAGTTCGAGCGGCGTGACGCCCTTCGTGAGGCCGCCCAGCGCCGTCGAGAGATTGCGGTCATTCTGCGGGCCGTCAAGCACGAACGAGCTGATGCCCATTTCCTGCGCGTAATAAATCGGCTTGTCGATGCCGAGCTTCTGCGCAATCTTGACGGTCGGGACGTTCAGCGACTGCTCCGCGACATAGCGCAGCGTGACCTTGCCGTTGAACGTGCGGTTGTAGTTCTGCGGCGACCAATCGCCGACCTTCATGGGGCTGTCGTCGATGACGGTCGATGGCGTGAATTTGTTTTCGAGCGCTGCCGCGAACACAAACGGTTTGAAGGCCGAACCTGGCTGGCGCTCAGCCATCGTGGCGCGGTTGAACTGATCCGTGCCACGACCGCCGACCATAGCCTTGATGTAGCCATTGTGCGGGTCGATGGCGACGAGAGCGCCCTGCGGCTGCTGGACGCCATTGGCATCAACCCTGCTGTTCGGCAGGTTCTTCATGGCGTCTTCGGCCGCTTTCTGCATGTCCATATCGATGGTTGTGTAGATTTTAAGGCCTTCTTTATAGACAGCATCCGCGCCATACTTGTCAATCATGAGCTGTGTCACGTAATCGACAAAATACGCCGCCTGATTCGTCGTGTCTTTCGGTTTCGGCTTGACGATGGTCGGCTCCATCTTCTTCGTCTTCGCGGCTTCGGTCTCCGTGATGTAGCCGTATTTCGCCATCTGGTCGAGCACGGTCGCCTTGCGCTCCTGCGCGGCCTGCAGGTTGTTCTGCGGCGAATAGTAGTTCGGGCTCTTCGGGATGCCCGCGAGCATAGCGCACTCGTCGAGGTCGAGGTCTTCGACATTCTTGCCGAAATACGTCTGCGCAGCAGCCTGGACGCCATAGGCGCCCTGTCCGAAATAAATCTGGTTCAGATAGAGTTCGAGGATTTCCTGCTTCGTGTACTGGCGCTCGAGCTGCAGCGCGAGGAAGACTTCCTGGATTTTGCGCTTCAGCGTGCGGTCCTGCGTCAGATAGGCATTTTTCGCGAGCTGCTGCGTGATGGTCGAGCCGCCTTCTGTGACGGTGCGGCCGCGCAGGTTCGCGTAGATGGCGCGCGCGATGCCGCGCGGGTCGACGCCCATGTGGTCGTAGAAGCGATTGTCTTCGACGGCGACGAAGGCGTTCTGCAGGTCTTTCGGTACCTGCGCAATCTTGACCGGCTCGCGGTTTTCGTCGGCATGGATGTTCGCGATTTCGTTGCCGTTCGTGTCATAGATATGAGAGGACGCCGGCGGCAGGATGTCGTGGGCGAGGTCTGGCTTCGTATTCATGCTGGCCGTGAGGAATCCGCAGCCGATGCCCGTCACCATGACGAGCAGGATGATGAGGAAACCGAGCGCGATGCGCTTGCCGTTCCCAGAAGCAGTTTTCTTCGGCGTGCGCGGTCTTCGGCTCGATGTAGGACGTTTCTCCATGTTGGCCCTCCTTGATGTCAATTCTTTACCATTCTAGCACGAATTGAAGCCGCTGGAAAGAGGGAATCATTTGAGCTGGGCGATTGTCGCGCCCGTGCCGCCGTCCGTCTGGTCGGCAAACTGATACGAAAGGACGCTCGCATGATGCTTGAGGTATTCCTGCACGCCTTTTCGAAGCGCTCCCGTACCCTTGCCGTGAATGATGAGGATTTCGCTGAGGCCCGCAATCTGCGCGTCGTCGATGAATTTTGACAGCACGCTCTCAGCCTCGTCGACCATAAGGCCGCGAATATCGATCTCGCGCCGCGCCGTCGACGTCTTGTCAAGGAGCTCCGTCGTGCCGCGCGCCTGGCGGTAGACGCCTGTGCCGCCATTGCCAGCAGACGCCCATTTCGCGCCTTTTGTCTTCTTGCCGATGCCGGCAGCTGCGCCATTCATGAGCGTCTCTCCCCTGCCCGCTTCTCCGCCGTGGCCGAGGAAGCGGCAGGCCGACGCCTTGAGATTCGTGCGCAGGCTGCCGATCTGCACCGTGAGCTCGCGGCCGCGAATCTCGAGAACGCTGCCTTTCTGGTCGAGCTTCGGCACATAGATCGTGTCGCCGGCCTTCAGCGTCTTGAGGTCGATGCGGCGGCCGAGGTGCTTCTGGCCGACAATGCCCGGGCGGGCTTTCTCTGCGGCTTCATTGAGACGGCGGCGCGCTTCCTGCATGGCTTCCTGACGCGCATGGATGCCCTGGTCGTCAAACTGCTTCTTGAGCGATTCGATGATTTCTTCCGATTCGCGGCGCGTGCGGCGTACGAGGGCCGCGCTTTCCTGCCGCGCCTTCTTGATGAAGTCGCCCTTCTTCTTGTCGAGCGCGGATTTCTCGGCATTGACTTTCTGCTCAAGCGATTTGACATGGCGCTCGCGCTCAGCGAGGTCGGCATTCATCTGCTCGTAGAGCATCTTCTGCTGCTCGAGTTCGCCGACGACATTTTCAAACTGTGCATGGTCGGCGCGGATGAGCTCCTGCGCGCGCAGGATGACGGATTCGGCGAGGCCGAGGCGCTGGCTGATGGCGAATGCGTTGCTCGCGCCCGGGATGCCGATGAGCAGGCGGTATGTCGGCCGCAGGCTCTTCGTGTCGAATTCGACGCAAGCATTCTCGATGCCAGCACGCGTGTAGGCAAACGTCTTGAGCTCGGAATAATGCGTCGTCGCGACGGTCGCGGCATGAATCGTGAGCAGCCGTTCGAGGATGGCCATCGCAAGCGCTGCGCCTTCCTCCGGATCCGTGCCCGCGCCGAGTTCGTCGACGAGGACGAGGTCGTCGGGGCCAACTTTCGAAAGAATCGCGACGATGTGCGTCATGTGCGCCGAAAACGTCGAGAGGCTCTGCTCGATGCTCTGCTCGTCGCCGATGTCAGCATAGACATTCTGGTAGACGGCAATCGTCGAGCCCTGCTCGACGGGCAGGAAGCAGCCGCTCTGCGCCATGAGGACCAAGAGGCCGAGCGTCTTCATGCTGACGGTCTTGCCACCGGTGTTCGGCCCCGTGATCAGCAGCATCTTGTACCGGCCGCCAATCGCGATGTCGATGGGAACGACTTTCTGCGGGTCGATGAGCGGATGGCGCGCGCCGTTGAGGTCCGTGATGCCTTCGGCGCTGAGCTTCGGCTCCGTGGCCTGCATGCGCTCGGCGAGGCGGGCTTTGGCAAAGGCAAAGTCGATAGCCGCGAGGACGCGGGCATTTTCCGTCAGCGCGTCCTGCTGCTTTGCGATGTCACGTGTCAGGGATTTGAGGATGCGCGCGACTTCCTGCTGCTCGGAAAGCGTGAGCTGCTTGATGTCGTTGCCGGCATCGACGACGGACATCGGCTCGATGAAGAGCGTCGAGCCTGTCGCGGACTGGTCATGCACGATGCCCGGCACAAACCGGCGCGCATCGGCCTTGACCGGCAGCACGTAGCGTCCGTCGCGAACCGTCACGATAGCTTCCTGCAGGTGCTTCTGAAGCTGCGGCGCATGCAGCAGTGCCTCGATGCGGTCTTTGACATGCGCTTCGGCAGCCGCGCGCTCGCGACGGATGCGCGCGAGTTCGACGCTCGCGTCATCGCGGAGTTCGCCGCGCTCGTCGATGGCATTATCGAGGCTGCGCTCGAGCATCGTGAGGATTTCAAGATTCTGCGCCTGCTCCTTGAGCATCGGCGCTTCGAGTTCGAGTTCGCTGAAAAAGCGCTTGACGGCGCTCGTCGCATAGAGCATGCTGCGGACGTCCATGAATTCATCGAGCGTGAGGCTTGCGCCAAGCTTCGCCTTCTTGAGGTAGGCGCGCAGGTCGCGGATGCCGCCGAGCGGCGGCGCGGAAAAGCCCGCGATGCGCACAGCCTCGGCTGTCTCGTCGAGGCGCGACTGGACGTCTTCGGCCTCGTCCGTCGGCGTGATGGAGCGCGCGAGCTCCTTGCCGAGAATCGAAGACGCGCAGTCCGCGAGCATCGAGCGGATGCGGCTGTATTCAAGAACTTTATATACTTCGGATTCCAATGAATTACTCCTTTAGATGTTACCGGAAGGACAAGCCACGCTCAGGGGCCTTTTCTGCAACACCGCGAAAATAGTGGCCGCGCGTGAAGTCCTTGCCCTCGAGGGCTGTGATTTTGTCAATGACGGCAGCGAAAGCACCTTCGCTCATGCCGAGCACGCGCGCATAGTTACGGACGATGCTCGCGAGCGCCTGCGGCGTGTACGAACGGCCGTCGATGCGGATGCGGGCGATGCCAGCCGAGCGGAACGCCGGTACATGCGGCAGCATCGAGAGCGGGCGGCTGTTGAGGATGTGCATGTGACAGAACTGGTCGCAGACAATCGGGAAATCAATGCTCTTGCGGTCGCGCAGCGCATAACGGCCGCGCACGCAGGGCATCGTGCAGCCCGGGACGCCGGCTGATGGGTTGCCCTTCCCTGCCGCAGCTTTCGCCTTTTCCGATGTGCCAAGGAAGCTGCCAAGCACGCAGTATTCGGAGACCATGAGCTCAAGTGGTCCGTGGACGATGCACTCGAGCGGCAGCGGCGAAATATCAGCGAGGCGGCGCACCTGCTCGAGCGTGAGCTCCGGCGAGAGCGTCACCGACCGGACGCCCTGCGCGGCGAAAAACGCCAGCGTCTCGTGATTTGCCACGACGAGCGAGCTGTCCGTGCAGACCGGGAGGCCGAGGGACTTTGCAGCCGAAAGCATGCCGATGTTCTGGACGTAGACGCCATCGGGCGAAAGGGACTGTGCGGCCTCGAGAACAGCCTGCACCTGCGGGAAATGCTCGCTTCGGACGATGCGCGGCGTATTGAAATAAATGCGCTTTCCCGCATCGCGGACGAGGCGGAGTGCTTCTTCATAACGTTGCGGGCCAAGAGCTTCGTGGCGGTAGGAATCGCCGCCAAACAGAATGGCATCAGCGCCCGCGGAGAGAGCGGATTTCGTCTGGTCGAGAGTGTCTGTCGAGACAACGAGTTCGAGAGAAGGAGAAGTGGTGTTCCTTCGCAGATGACAATCGCTTGGATTGATAGAGCGTACCTTCGACACTCCCACCACCGCATCGCGGTCCCCCTCCCTCTGAGAGGGAGGCTGGCAAACTCGCGACGCTTTGTTCTTACTCGGACGGTCAAAATCTTGAAGTCTTGCAGATTCCAACAATTCCACAGCTTTCTGCCGTGCCTTGTTGATTTCGCTCATCGGGAACATGACGCCGTCGTCAATGGCCGTTTCGAGATGACGCAAAGCGAAGACGCTCGTGCCGAGGCGGTCAATCTGCTTGCGGACGGTTTCTTCCGTCAGCGGGCGCTTTTTTGCGGGCTCGCCAAGGAATTCCGTCACGGCTTCGGCATGGTGGCCGTCTGCGTCCGTCATGGAGACGGAAAGCGGCTGACCGAGATGGGCGGTCACCTCGATGTCGACGGGGATGCGGCGGATCGGTGCGCCGCTCGTATAGTATTTCTTGGCCTCGGTCATGAGGCGGACATCGTAGACTTTGAAGACGCGGTCGTGCGGGTGGACGGTGTTCTGCATGTGAATCGTCACGTCCTGCCCTGCCTCGGCGTGGTCGATGACGCGTCCTTCGGCGTCCTGCATGTCCTGGACGCGCGACGTGACACGGCCGCCGACTTTGACCCAGATGACGAGGTCATCGTCGATGTTGAGGTCGCTCGCGAGGTGGAGCGCGGCGCGGCGGGCGGTTTTGTCATACGAGACGATGCGGCCCGCGAGTCGGCCGCGGTTGTTCGGCTTGCGGTCACTGATCATCGCGCGGCCGGGGCGGCCTTCGAGGTAAGCCGTCGTGAAGTCGCGATTAAAAATCTGTGCGAGGCGGTCGTGCTCCTCTTGCGTCGGAGCAAATTCGTTGGCGCACCCGCGCGAAGACATGGCGTGCGAATCGGTTTGGCGTGCAGGGGACACCCCCTGCCCTTCGGGCCCTCCCCCCTCGATGAGGGGGGCAGAATGAGCAGAAAGCACCCTGTCAAGCACGGCGCGGTACGTCTTGACGACGGTCGCGACGTATTCCGGCTTCTTCATGCGGCCTTCGATTTTAAGCGACGAGACGCCGACCTCCACGAGCTGCGGCAGGAGGTCAAGCGTATTGAGGTCTTTCGGCGAGAGCAGGAAATTGCCGGCCGTGTCTCCGAGCACGTCCTCCCCTGCAACATCTACGAGCGTATAAGGCAGGCGGCAGGGCTGGGCGCAGCAGCCGCGGTTGCCGCTGCGGCCGCCGATCATGCTGCTCATGAGGCACTGGCCCGAGTAGCAGACGCAGAGCGCGCCATGCGTGAATGTCTCGACTTCGGCGTTCGTACCTGCGACGATTTCGCGAATCTCCGGCAGAGAAAGCTCACGCGACAGCACGACGCGCGAAAAGCCGAGTGCTTCCATGGCGCGAGCGCCCTGGACGTTGTGAATCGTCATCTGCGTGCTCGCATGGAGCGGCAGGTTCGGCGCATATTCGCGGGCAATCTTTGCGACGCCGAGATCCTGCACGAGCGCGGCATCCGCACCGATTTTCTCCAAAAACTGAAGATAGCGGCGGACATCGTCGAGCTCTTCATCGAGCACCATCGTGTTGACGGTGACATGAATGTGCACGCCGCGCAGGTGGGCAAAGCGGATGGCTTCGGCGAGCGCTTCTTCGTCAAAATTGTCTGCATAGGCGCGCGCGCCAAACTGGCTGCCTGCGAGGTACACGGCATCTGCGCCAGCCTCGACAGCAGCGATCAGCGACTCCCGGCTCCCAGCCGGCGCCAATAATTCGATCAAAAAGGATTCCTCCAGTCATGCGTTTTTATCCGTTCGAAAACTACTTTCCTTATCTTAGCAAGGACAGGGCGGGATTGCAATATGTAAAACGAGCCGAAGGGTTTTCCTTCGGCTCAGATATGATTTGTTTTGTTTACGCAGCTGGCCAGTCAAGGGCTTCCGCACCCTCAGGCGTCCGAACCTGCGCATTGTAAGCGAGGCTCAGGCGTTTCGCCTTGGCGACCTGTTCGGGCGTCGAAGCAGGGTCGCGGCGGATTTCGTAAACGCCATGCGAGGCCTGCTTGACGGCAAACGACTGCGGCGTATGGAGCTGGAGCTCGACGGGCACGCCGTCCGGGCTTTCGAGCTGGACGTTGACGCCCTGATAATATTTTCCGCCCCAGGCATTGTTGAACTTCTCGACCGTATAGCCGGACGATGTGAGCTGGCCGAGGACATTCGGCACGGCCTCCTGATAGCGGTCGGCATCAATCGTCAGCGTATAGCGCAGGACGTCATGAATGTTTTCGGCGGCAGCTTCAAGTGCGATGTCCTGCTTTTCGGCATCGCTCTCGATTTTGCGTACGAGGCTTTCCTCGCCTTTGAAGCGGTAGTCAAGGCCCTGGAGCTGCATGTCGTCGTTCTCGAGGCGCTTCATGTCCTGCGTGACGCCGTTTTCGACGACAGCCGCACGCGCGAGCAGCTTCTTCGCGAGTATGCGGCTCGGCTGCTGCGGCTCTTCCTCGTCTTCGAGGCGGAGCTTTGCGGAAAGGCCGTTTTTGAGGGCGGTGTCTTCATGCGTGAGGTTTGCAACCTCGGCAATCGTGGCACGGCTGATGCGGTCGGGATGCAGCTGTGCAAAGCCGTGAACGAGCGTAAACGGAGCAAAGACGCCGACGACCATGAGGACGGTCGCCGTGGCGCTGCGGATGAAGTGGGAAGCGTGGAAATGCGCGAGAACGCGGCTGGATTTCATGTTGTTTGCCTGTGTTTCAGGGTTCGGGTCTTCCATAGGAGTTCCTCCTGTGTACTGTGGTTGGTTGCTTGGTATGGTTATAGAGTAACAGAGGAAGCTCAAAAGAAGATGGAAGAGGGGTAAACAAAGGCTAAACGGAAGGAGGTGGGACGCGCACATCGGGGCACGCGAAGTAGATAGGGTGCTCGGGGTCAGGCGGGGGCTTCCAACGGGCTCAACGCTGACACGGCCTGCCGGGTTTGACGGACTTTGCGGTTTTCGGTTCACATTGCGGTATCTCGAATTTTTCCGTTTCCTTACAGCTAAAAGAGCCCTTTTGGAAGCCCCCGCCTTCCCGAAGTGATTTGTTTCTTCGCGTGAGATGACGTTTCCTTTGGAGACAGCCTCCCTCTCAGAGGGAGGGGGACCGCGAAGCGGTGGTGGGTGTGTCGAAGGTAGGCTTCAACAATACACTCGATTATAACTGCGAAGGTACGTCTTCACAGTTACAATCGAATCAGTTCCCTTTCAACTCCCCCGCCTCAATGAGCGCCAGCTGCTCCGGCGCTAATCCTTCTGCCGCTTCCTGATCTGTCAGCAGATTCGGCAGATCTTCGAGGCTCTTAAGCCCGAACGCCTCGAGAAACATATCAGTCGTAGCATAAAGAATCGGCCGGCCGATCGTCGCTTTGCGGCCGCGTTCTTCGATAAGACCGTATTCTAAAAGTCTTGCAAGGGATTTTTCGATGCGGACGCCGCGGATTTCTTCGATTTCGGTCTTCGTGATGGGCTGGCGGTAGGCGATGATGGAGAGCGTTTCCATCGTCGGGGTTGTGAGCTTATGGTCGAGAATCTGGGTGAGTTTTTCGAGGTAGTGGTAATAGGCGGGCCGCGTGACGAGCTGCCAGCCACCGGCGACCTCGCGGAGCGTCAGGGCGCTGCCGCGGTCGTCGAGCGTGGTGCGGAGTTCAGCGGCGGCACTTTCGAGGGCTTCTGGCGTGCACCCCAGAATACGCAACAGCTCGTCCATGCGGACGGGGTCACCGGCGGCGAACAGGACGGCTTCGAGAATCTGGGCGAGGCTGCTCCCCTGACCTTCCTGCTGTTTCTGTTCAACCTGTTCGTTCTGCCCGGTTTCTCCATTTTGTTCAGGCGTCATGCGATGGTTCCCCCTTCCGCGATTGAATCATGAATTCTCGTCCATCCGCCGTCTGCCAAGCGTGGACGCGGCCGAGGCGCAGGAGTTCGAGGACGGCGAGGAACGAGGTAATCAGGCTGCCGAGGTCGCCCATGCGGAATGTTTCGGAAAACCGCAGGGGCTTCTGCGTGCGCCCCAGCAAGTGCTCGATTTCCTCAATGCGATCTTGCACGCGGATGGGGTCGGGCGTGACAAGGGCTTCGGGGATGGCGAGCTCTTCGCCGACGCGCACGGCCATGCCATAGGCTTCGAGGAGTTTTTTGAGCGACAGAGGCCCTGCGAGCACGCGGTGCGCTGGAAGTTTCATCGGCGGACGCGAGCAGAAGCGTCCTTCCTGCTCGGCACGCGCCGTGAG
Source organism: uncultured Veillonellaceae bacterium (assembly GCA_900318215.1). Classification (GTDB taxonomy): domain Bacteria; phylum Bacillota; class Negativicutes; order Selenomonadales; family Selenomonadaceae; genus Selenomonas_C. The sequence goes on along the minus strand of ONJV01000003.1, from coordinate 17,162 downwards.
TTCGAGGCTGGCCTGCTGGTATTTGCGGTACGCGAGAATGCGCTCGACGAGTTCCTTTCGAGGGTCTTCTTCTTCCTCGTCCTCCGTGACGACCGTTTTCGGCAGCATCATGCGCGATTTGATGGAGAGAAGCGTTGCCGCCATGACGAGGAACGAGCTCGCGATCTCGATGTCAAAGCGCTTCATTTCGTCAAGATAGGCAAGGTACTGCTCCGTCAGCGTGGCAATCGGGATGTCATAGATGTCAATCTTGTTTTTCGCGATGAGGTGCATCAGGAGGTCCATCGGGCCTTCGAAGGATTGCAGGTGAATCTGGTAGTTTTCCATAAAACGTCAGAAGAAGATGGATAAGAGCGCCGTGAAGAGATCCCAGACGACGCGCTGCAGCGGCACGAACACCCAATCGAGAATCGGCGTCATGAGGAAGACGATGAGAATCAGAAAACTGTAGCGCTCAAGCCGGTCAAACTGGTACGCGAGATCGCGTGGCAACAGTTCGCGCAGGATGTGTGAGCCGTCAAGCGGCGGCACGGGAATCATGTTGAAAATCGCGAAGTTGATGTTGTAGATGATGATGAGGCGCAGCACGTAGATGGCGCCAGACGATGGACGCCCCGCGTACTTCGTGAACAGCACAAGCAAAAACAGCGTCACAAAGGCGATGATGAGATTCGCGGCCGGGCCCGCGACGGAGACGAGGATGTCGTCGCGACGTGGCTTCTTGAAGTTGTTCGGATTGATGATGACCGGTTTCGCCCAGCCGAACCGCACGAGGAACAGCATGATGAGGCCGATGGGGTCGATATGGGCGCGCGGGTCAAGCGTCAGCCGCCCCATGAGGCGAGGCGTGAAGTCGCCGAGTCCGACAGCCATGCGCGCATGGGCATACTCGTGGATGACCATAGCGATGATGAGACCCGGCAGCCCCGCGACGAGGCCGATGAGGAAATCACTCATGAACGAAAATCCTCCTGCAGCATGAGAATGGCGACGATGGATTTGGCATCGAAGATGCGGCCGTCGCGCGTCATCTGGACGGCTTCTTCGAGCGGGACTTTGACGACGTTGAGGAATTCGTCGTCATCGGGGTGCATTTCGCCCGGCGTCAGGCCTTCGGCTTTGTAGATATGGATGTACTCGTTCGAGAAGCCGACCGTCGTGCCGATGGTCGTGAGCTTTTCGATGGTCTTGGCCGTGTAGCCCGTCTCTTCGGAGAGCTCGCGCACGGCGCAGACGTACGGGTCTTCCTCGGGGCCGTCGAGTTTGCCAGCCGGAATCTCGAGCGTCACGCGCTGCACAGGATAGCGGTACTGGCGCACGAGGATGATCTGTCCATCCGGCAGGTACGGGATGACGGCCGACGCGCCCGGGTGCTTGATCCATTCGCGCGTGGCCTGCTCGCCATTCGGCAGCAGCGCCGTGTCACGCTTGACATGCAGCAAATTGCCGTCAAAGATGTCTTCGCTCTTGAGCTTCTTTTCAATCAGGTCTTCGTACATGATACATTCCTCCTAAATTCATAGTACCAATTTCTTCTGGCGGGCGTGGGCGACCATTTCTCTTGCGTTGTCGAGCGAGGCGGCCGAGACGTCGGAGCCGGAAGCCATGCGCGCGATTTCGTTGATTTCCTGCGCGTCGGTCAGGCGGTGGACTTCCGTCAGCGTGTGGCCTTCGGCCGCGTGCTTTGCGATGTAGAGGTGGACGTCGGCCATGCAGGCGATCTGCGGCAAATGCGTGATGCAGAGCACCTGCTTGTATTTCGCGACGAGCGCGATGCGTTCGGCGACCATCTGCGCCGTGCGGCCGCCGATGCCCGTGTCGATTTCGTCAAAGACCATGCTCGGCACGGACTGGTCGCGCGAGGCCGAAACGGCCTTGATGGCGAGTGCGATACGCGAAAGCTCGCCGCCAGAAGCGACTTTCGCGAGCGGCTTCGGCGCTTCGCCGGGATTTGCCGAAAAGCTCATGAGCACGCGGTCGATGCCGCGTGGGCCGAACGTTTCCTCTGGCGTGACCTCGATGGCAAAGACAGCATGCGGCATGCCGAGCGCCGCAAGCTGCGCGCCGATTTCCTCGGTGAGCACGGCCGCGCCCTGCGTACGGAGTTCCGAGAGATGTTCCGCCTTTGTTCGGAGTTCAGCTTCCGCCTCGGCGATGTCTTTTCGAAGCTTTGTGATGTCTTCGTCGTAGTTCTCGATGTCGGCGAGCTCCTGCTGGACTTTCTTTTGATGTTCGAGGACGTCTTCGACCGTCGCGCCGTATTTCTTGCGGAGCTTGTAGATGACGTCCATGCGGCTCTGGAGTTCGTCGAGCTTCTGCGGGCTGAAATCCATGTCCTCGCCATAATCGCGAATCTCGGCGGCCGCTTCCTGCAGCGAGACGGCCGCTTCTTCGACGATTTTTTGCGCATTGGCGAGCGCCGTGTCATAGCGGCTGATGTCTTCGAGGTCTTTCTGGATGGCAGAGAGCGCCGAAAGGACGCCGAGGCCGTCGCGCGTGTCGCTGTCCATGAGGCGATAGGCCTCGCGGACGCTGTCTGAAATCTTTTCAGCATGGGAGAGCTTTCGAATCTCTTCCTCGAGACGGTCGTCCTCTCCAACTTCGAGCTTGGCGTCCTCGATTTCCTGATCCTGCCAGCGCAGCATGTCGAGGCGTTGGGCATACTCACGCGCATCCATCTGCCGCTGCTCAAGCGCCTGCTTTCGCTCGTTCCAGAGCGCGTACTGCGCACGGTAGTCGGCGAGCGCCTGCGTGATGGCAGGATTCTCGCGGTCCAAGAGGTCATACTGACTTGCTTCCTTGAGCAGCGCGAGATTCTGGTTCTGCCCGTGAATGTCGACGAGGTACGCGCCAATCTGCTTGAGCACGGCGAGCGTCACATGGCTGCCATTGACGAGGACGTTGTTGCGGCCGGCGCGCGCTACCTGCCGTGTCACGATTAGCGTGCCTTCGCTCGTGTCGATGGCTTGTTCCTGCAAAAAGGTCTGGAGCGCCTTCTGCCCGTCGAGCGTGAAGACGGCTTCGACACGCAGCCAGTCGCAGCCCGTGCGGATGGCGTCGGCCGTCACGCGATGGCCAAGCACGGCACCGAGCGCGTCAATGAGGATGGACTTGCCCGCGCCCGTCTCGCCGGTCAGGATGTTGAGACCCGCGCCAAAGCTGATTTCAACGTGTTCGAGCAAGGCGAAGTTCCAGACGGTCAGAGATTTGAGCATTGGATGATTGACACCTTTCCTTTAGCTGTTTTCTGCATCTTTTGTCATCGCATCGAGCAACGCCAGGACTTCGGGCACGGCTTCTTTCGGCTTGACGATGATCAGGATGTTGTCGTCGCCTGCAATCGTGCCGATGACCTGCGGCCATTTCGTGTAATCGATGGCCGATGCCACGGCATTGGCCGCGCCGGGCATGGTCTTGACGACGATGAGGTTTTCGCTGTAGTCCATGCTGAGCACGGTATCGCGAAACAGGCGTGCGATGCGGCTCGCCTGAAAGAAGCCGCCGCCTTCGGCGTGCGCGGATGGCGCGGCGTAGCGGTAGCGCCCCTGCCCCATCGGCACTTTCGTCAGCATGAGCTCCTTGATGTCGCGGGAGACCGTCGCCTGCGTCACCTCGATGCCCTCTTCGCGCAGTGCGTTCGTGAGGTCTTCCTGCGTCTCGATGACCTGGCGGTCGATGATTTCGCGAATTTTTTCGTAGCGTTCCTCTTTTTTCAAAACAACTTTCTCCTGTGACGGCTCAGTTCCAGAGCTTTGTCTTGAGTTCCTGATAGTAGTCCTTGTCTTCGAATTTCACGATTTTCGCCGATTCCTGCGCCTTGCGCACGATGACTTCGTCGCCAGGAAGCAGAGGCACGCTCTCCTGCCCGTCAAATGTCACGAGGATGTCCTGATGCACGGAGGCGACGTGGATGTGGACGACGTCGCTGTCGCGGGCCACAAGCGGCCGCATATTGAACGTATGTGCGCAGATTGGCGTGACAAGCAGCGCCTGAATCGCGGGGTTCATGATCGGGCCGCCAGCCGAAAGCGAATAGGCCGTTGAGCCCGTCGGCGTCGAGACGATGATTCCGTCGGCCTTGTAATCGACGATATGCGTCTCATTGATGGACAGGCCGAGGTAGAGCATGCGCGCGACGCCGCCCTTTGTCACGACGACGTCGTTGATGGCGTGGCCGAGGAACGTGTCCTTGCCGCCGCGCCGCAGCCAGCCAGCGAGCAGCAGGCGCTTTTCGATGTAGTAATCGCAGGAAAGAATCTTGGCGAGGCGGTCTTCGAGCTCGGCGGGCTCGATGTCGGCCATGAAGCCGAGCGTGCCGAGGTTGACGCCGCAGACGGGCACGACATGCGCGCCATAGCGCTGGCAGACGCCGAGGAGCGTGCCGTCACCGCCGAGCGAGAGCGCCATGTCAACGGGTAGCTGCTCAATCTGCTGCACGCCGAGCTCTTCCATGCCGAGGGTCGCCGCTTCCTTCTGCGGCATCATGAGGTGCACGGCCTTGTCGGAAAAGAACCGGACGATGCGCCGCACGACGGCATGGACATCTTTCTTGTCGAGATTCGGGTAGATGGCAATCTGCATGGGCTGACACTTTGTCATGTGTCCCGCCTCCTTCTTTATTTGTCGAGCGCTTCATGCGCCTGGCGGACGATGGTTTCAACGAGGCCGTCCGCAATGCCGTCCACAGCGGACACATCCTTTGTGAGCCAGACGAGGTATTCGATGTTGCCCTCGGGCCCCTTGACGGGCGAAAACGTCAGCGCTTTCGGGAGGAAAGCGAGGCCGCGCGCGAGATCGATGACCTTGTGGCAGACGGCTTCGTGGATGGCCGGGTCGCGGACAACGCCCTTCTTGCCGACGTGTTCGCGGCCGGCTTCGAATTGCGGCTTGATGAGCGCGAGGATTTCGCCTGTGTCCGAGAGCAGCGTCTTGGCGACGGGCAGGACCTTGTCGAGCGAGATGAACGCGACGTCGATGGACGCGAAGTCCAGCGGCTCGCCGATGTCGTCAGGCGTGACATAGCGGATGTTTGTGCGCTCCATGTTGACGACGCGCTCATCCGTGCGGAGCTTCCAGGCGAGCTGGCCATAGCCGACGTCGATGGCGTAGACTTTTTTTGCGCCATTCTGGAGCATGCAGTCCGTGAAACCGCCCGTCGAGGCACCGATGTCGGCCGCAGTCTTGCCGTCAAGCGTCACGCCGAATTCCTCGATGGCCTTTGCGAGCTTGAGGCCGCCGCGGCTGACGTATGGGAGGTCATTGCCGAGCAGACGGATTTCTGCCTCGGCTTTCACCATCGTGCCGGCCTTGTCGATTTTCTGGCCGTCGACGAGGACTTCGCCCGCCATGATGCGGCGCTTCGCACGCTCGCGGCTCTGCTCGAGCCCGCGCTCCACGAGGAGCTGGTCGAGTCGGATTTTTGCCAAAGTCACACCTTCTCTTTCTGCAATCAGACAAATTCAATGCTTTCGCATGCCAATCATACTCTGGCCCCCTCTCCGAGGGGGCTGGCGCCGAAGGCGACTGGGGGTGTGTCGCCACACCCACCACCGCTAACGCGGTCCCCCTCCCTCGGAGAGGGAGGCAGGAGTTACAACGCCCGCAAAAACGTCTTGACGCCTTCGGCGACCTGCGGGGCTGTGAGGCCGCAGAGTTCTAGGAGTTCTTCGCGCGTGCCTTGTTCGACGAACGTGTCGCCGATGCCGAAGCGGCGGACGGGCAGCAGGACGCCGGCGTCGCTGAGCGCTTCGAGCACGGCCGAGCCAAAGCCGCCAGCCAGCATATTCTCTTCGAGCGTCACGAGGCCGCGGATTTCGGGGTCGCGAGCCAGCGACAACAGCAGCTCCGTGTCGAGCGGCTTCACGAACCGCATGTTGACTACGCGCACAGCGATGCCTTCTTCTGCGAGCAGGTCGGCGGCTTTTTCCGCAGCCTGCACCATGCTGCCAATCGCGAGCAGGGCGATACTGCCCTTGTTGCGCAGGACTTCTGCCTTGCCGAGTGGCAGCATCGTCATGGCCTCTGGAATCTTCACGCCGACGGCCGCGCCGCGCGGATAGCGGACAGCGACGGGGCCACCCAAAGCGAGCGCGGTCTTGAGCATATCGCGCAGCTCCGCTTCATTTTTCGGCGCCATGACAGTCATGCCCGGCAGATGGCGCAGGTAGCTGTAGTCGAACACGCCATGATGCGTCGGCCCGTCCTGACCGACGAGGCCTGCGCGGTCGAGCGCGAAGACGACCGGGAGCTTCTGCAGGCAGACATCATGGAGGATCTGGTCATAGGCGCGCTGCGCGAACGTCGAATAGAGTGCGACAACGGGCTTCTTGCCCGCAGCCGCGAGGCCGGCCGCGAATGTCACGGCATGCTCCTCAGCAATGCCGACATCGAAGAACCGCTCGGGATATGCTTTGCCAAACGCCTTGAGCCCCGTGCCGCTCGGCATGGCCGCCGTGATGGCGACGATGTCCTCGTCAGTTTTCGCGAGCTCAATCAGCGCGTCGGAGAACACGGACGTATACGACGGCGCGCCCTCTTTTTTCGGGCACTCCCCCGTCGCAGCGTCGAATTTGCCGATGCCGTGGAATTTCTCGGGCGCTTCCTCGGCGGGCAGATACCCCTTGCCCTTCTTCGTATGGACATGGACGAGAATCGGGCCTGTCATCTGGCGGACCTGCGAGAAGACTTCCGTCAGCAGTTCGAGGTTGTGGCCGTCAATCGGGCCGATGTAGCGGAACCCCATTTCCTCAAAGGGTGCCCCGGGCACGAGGGCCGTGCGCACGCCGTCCTTGATGGCCGAGGCCGTCTTGTAGACCTTGCCGCCGATGCGCGGGATGCTCTTGAGCAAATGCTCGACATCCTTTTTCGCGCGGTTGTACTGTGGCGCGATGCGCAGTGCCGAGAGGTATTCTGACATCGCGCCGACATTCTTGTCGATGGAGCGGCCATTGTCATTGAGGACGACGATGAGGTTCCTGCCGAGGTCGCCGGCGTTGTTGAGTCCTTCAAAAGCCTCGCCTCCCGTCAGCGCGCCGTCGCCGAGCACGGCGATCACATGGCGTTTGTTTTCGGGGGCATCGCCCGCGTCGAGGTCGCGCGCGACGGCCATGCCGAGCGCCGCCGAGATGGCCGTGCTCGCATGGCCGACGCCGAACGCATCATACGGCGACTCGAAGCGGTTCGGGAAGCCTGTGATGCCGCCTTTCTGCCGCAGTGTCGAAAACGCTTTGCGGCGACCCGTCAGCAGCTTGTGCGTATACGCCTGATGGCCGACATCCCAAACGAGCTTGTCCTCGGGGAAATGGAAGACGCGATAGAGCGCGAGCGTGAGCTCGACTGTGCCGAGGCTCGGCGCGAGGTGGCCGCCGGTCTTCGAGACGGTTTCGACGAGGAAGGCGCGGATTTCCCGCGCAAGCGTCGCGAGCTCCTGCGCATCGAGCTTCCGCAGGTCGCCAGGTTCCTCAATGGTATCGAGAATCTGCGTCATATCTCACTTCTTCCTCTCGATCAGCATCTGCACGAGATCGCGCAGGAAATCGGCCTCGGGGCCGAACGACGCGAGTGCGGCAATGGCATCATCCACGGTCTCCTTTGCCAGCGCCTGCGCCTTTTCGAGCGACAGCAGCGTCACATACGTCGATTTGTGGTTGCGCTCATCGCTGCCGACGGGCTTGCCGATCGTCGCCTCGTCGCCGACGACGTCGAGGATGTCGTCCGTAATCTGGAACGTGAGGCCGAACGCATCCGCGTATTTCGTCAGCGCGGCGAGTTGGTCGTCTGTCGCGCCCGCAAGGATGGCCCCCGAGCGCACGGCGGCACGGAACAGCGCGCCCGTCTTTCCCATGTGCATCTCGCGCAGGCGCTCCAGCGGAATCTGCTTCCCTTCGGATTCGAGGTCGATGGCCTGGCCGCCGACCATGCCGTTCATGCCGGCCGCACGGCTCATTTCGCGCACGACGGCGAGGCGCGTCGCTTCCGTCACGCCCTTCTGGCGCAGCATGACTTCAAATGCCAGCGTCAGCAGCGCATCGCCTGCGAGTGTCGCCATACCTGCGCCATAGACCTTGTGATTCGTGAGCTTGCCGCGGCGGTAGTCATCATTGTCCATGGCAGGCAGATCATCGTGGATCAGCGAATACGTGTGGATCATCTCGATGGCGCAGCCTGTCGTGACGAACTGCGCGCCATCGGCGCCGACGGCATCGGCCGCCGCCATGACGAGGATCGGGCGCAGCCGCTTGCCGCCAGCCATGAGGCTGTATTCCATCGCATCGGAAAGCGTCTTGTCGATGGGTGGCTCGCTTTTGAGCTCCTGCAAGAGTGCTTTCTCGACGAGCGCACGCCTCTGATTCCAAAGTTCCTTCTGCATCGCTTATTTCCCCTCTTCTTCGATGATGAGTTTTTCCGTGACCGCTTCGCCGTCTTTTTCCTGCACGAGGAGGTCCATGGCCTGCTCGGCGCGGGAAAGCGCCTGCGAGCAGGTGCCGGCGAGCTTCATGCCCTCGGAATAATTCGCGATGAGGTCCTTGAGCGGCAAGTCGCCCTGCTCCATCTGGTCTACGATCTCATTCAGGCGTCCGAGCGCCTCTTCGAAAGATAATTCTTTCTTTCGTGGCATTTCATTTTCCTCCTCTGCTGTTCTTGCCTGTTTCGCGGGCCTCGGCCATCACGCAGCCATCGGCGAAGCGCAGCGTCAGCACATCGCCGGCGTGCACCTGCGCGGCGCGCGTCACGGGCGCATTTTCACGCTCGATGACAGCGTATCCGCGCCGCATCACATGGACGGGACTCAGGAGCTCGAGCCGCTTCATGGCGTCGTCCATGGCCTGCTGCTTCGTGCCGAGGCACGTTTTCGCCGCGCGCTGAAACCGTTCGATAGCCTGGTCAAGCGCCTGCTGGCGCGGTGCAAGCAGCGCCTCAGCCGGATGCTCGAGCACGGGCCGCTCCATGGCATAGGCGAGGGCGTCGCGCTTGCGGCTGATCGTATGGAGCGCGGCCTGCTGCAGGCGGATGGCGAGGCTCTGGACATGCTGCCGGAGCCCCTGCGTGTCGGGCACGGCGAGCTCGGCGGCCTGGGATGGCGTCGCGGCGCGCACATCGGCCGCATCATCGGCCAATGTGAAATCCGTCTCATGACCGACAGCAGAAATAATCGGGATTCTTGACGCATAAACTGCGCGGATGACGACTTCCTCATTGAACGCCCAAAGGTCTTCCATCGAGCCGCCGCCGCGCCCGACAATCAGCACATCGACGGGAACTTTCTCATTGAAAAAGCGGATGGCATCGGCAATCTGCGCTGCCGCGCCCTCGCCCTGCACCTGCACGGGTTTGAGCACGAGCTGCACCGAGGGATCGCGCCGCTTCGAGACATGGTAGATGTCGCGCAGCACGGCGCCCGAAATCGACGTCACAACGCCGATCCTGCGCGGGAAGAACGGCAGCGGCTGCTTGTGCGCCTCGTCAAAAAGGCCTTCGGCGGCGAGCCGCGCTTTCAGCTGGGCGAGTGCCTGCGCGAGCGCCCCTTGTCCCTCGGGCGCGAGGCTGTCGACATAGAGCTGATAGACGCCGTCGCGTTCATAGACGGAGATGCCGCCGGACGCGATGACCGACTGGCCATTTTCAGGACGGAACCGCAGGTGCTGCGCACGCGAACGGAACATGACGCACTTGAGCGCAGACGTTGCATCTTTCAGCGTGAAATAAGCGTGTCCCGACGCATAAACCTTGAAATTCGAAAGCTCGCCGCGCACCATGAGGCGTCTGAGAGCCGGTTCGCCCTGCAACAGTCCCTTGATGAAGCGGTTGACCTCGCTGACGCCATGAATCGCCATCACGTCACGCCCCTTTCCCTGCAACGTTTCTTTTCAAAAAAAGAGGCTGCCGCACCTGCCGTGCACCAGCCTCGGTACCATGCTTACTTCTTCTCGCCTTTTTTCTGGCCTTTTGGCACCATCGCGCCGAGCACGCCATTGAGAAATTTCGGCGACTCGTCCGCGCCATATTTCTTCGCGAGCTCGATGGCTTCATCAATGGCGACGCCCGCATCGACAGCCGTCTCTGCATACTGCATCTCATAGACGGCCATGCGCGCGATGTTGCGGTCGATGACGGCCATGCGTTCGACTTTCCAGCCCTTCGACTTCGCGCCGATGACCTCGTCGATGGAGACGAGATGGCCGCGCGTGCCCTGGACGAGGCCTGTTGCGTAGTCGCGCGTCTTCTTCGATACGTCTTCTTCCGCTTCGTCGAGCGCGGCATCGAGCGCGAGCATTTCTCCGTCCGCACCTTCCGCCGGCGGATTCACGTCGAGCTGATAGAGCGCCTGCAATGCGATTTCCCTTGCTTGTCTACGACTCATTCCTTCAAAAACCTTTTACCTTTCAAAATCAAATTCATTGTTTAAAACCGATGCCAGTACTGGAAGCGTTCCGGCAGACGGTCGCGCATTTCTTCGAGAATGCCGCCGCGGTCGATGCGGGCCCCGATCAGGAAGCCGATGCCGCTGCAGAGCATGAGGAAGACCGTCGGAAAGAAGCCGATGACGAGCACGAGCACGGCGAACAGCAGGCCCAGCAGCGTCCCGACGAACTTGCCGCGATGATGCTCCCAGAGGAAGCGGATGGCGTTCTTGACATCCTCTTTCATAACATCATCACCTCAGGAAACGCGGGGCTGGTTCGGCAGCTTCGCCTGCGTGATTTCAGACACCGAGAGCGCGATATCCACCTCGGGAAAACCCAAGAGCGACGAAAGCTCCGCCTGCACGGCTTCGTGGACAGCATCGGCCGTTTCGCGGACCGGCGTCTCCGTGCCGAGAATCAGCTGGAGCGAAAGGCGGAGGCTGCTGTCGGCACCAGCGCCATCGGGGCGGCGGCTCTTGATCCTCGCATGCACGTCGCGCACGCCGCGCACGCTGTGCGCAGCCCGCTCGGCGACATCGCGCACAGCGGCCGACGAGACCTGGATATTGCCTGCCGTCCCCGCGACGAGCGTGAGCTCCCCGCGCGTCTCCTGCTCCTTGCTGCGAAAAATCAGAGAGCTCACGAGCAGGTGCAGGCCGACAACGAGATAGATGGCGAGCCCTGCCAGGCACTCAGGACGCCCTGCGTACTGCTCCACGAGCGAGAGCCATTCCTGCTGCGGCAGCAGCCGCGCTGCGATGGCGACGAGCGCCCCGCCAGCGGCGACGGATACGAGCGCGAACAGGAACAGCAGGAACCGGTTCAGGATTCCCATAGGATCGCCTCTTTCAGCGGACGCGGACTTCTTCCTCCTTGGCCTCCGTCTCCGGGAAGCCGACGCCCTGCACGTGGATGTTGACCTCGACAACGGAAAGACCCGTCATCGTCTCGATAGCCTGCTTGACATTCTCCTGGACGGCAAGTGCGACATCGGGGATGCGCACGCCGTATTTCACGATGATGTAGAGATCGACGGCCGCTTCCTTCTCGCCGACTTCGACTTTGACGCCCTTCGCAAAATTCTTGCGGCCGAGCATCTCGGCAATGCCGCCGACGAGGCCGCCGCTCATGCCGGCAACGCCATCGACTTCCGTCGCTGCGAGCCCTGCGATGATGCTGACGACTTCGTCAGCAATGCGGATGGCTCCGAGAGAATTCGTGCTCTTGACCGTTTTGACTGCCGTTTCTTTTTCCATGATGTGACCTCCTAGATGCTCTGCCTGTGAAACAAAATTCTGCTATTTTTTATTTGTATTCGAGATACGGACAAAAAATTCCTTCTTTTGCAGAAAGAAAACATCTTGCAAAAAAATTTGAGCCGGAGGGAATCAGAATCCCCTTCGACTCAAACTAGATTCGGATTCGCTTATGCGCGCTCGATGTAGTTGCCCGTGCGCGTATCGATGCGCAGGGAGTCGCCTTCGTTGACGAAGAGCGGCACGCGGACTTCGTAGCCCGTCTCGACCTTCGCCATCTTCGTAGCGCCCGTCGCCGTGTTGCCCTTGACGCTCGGTTCGCATTCCGTGACCTTCAGCGTGACGGAGTTCGGCAGCGAGATGCCGATGATGCGGCCCTTGAACGTCTGGAGCTGGACTTCCATGTTCTCGAGGAGGAAGTGCAGGGCATCGCCGAGCGTCTCCTTCGTGATCTCTTCCTGCTCGTACGTCTCCGTGTCCATGAACGTGTACATGCCGTCGTTCTCATAGAGATACTGCATCGTGCGCGTCTCGAGGTGTGCAGCCGGCATCTTCTCGTTCGGGTTGAACGTGCGCTCAACGACGGCGCCCGTCTCGACATTCTTGATCTTCGTGCGGACGAAAGCCGCGCCCTTGCCCGGCTTGACATGCTGGAAATCGACGATCTGCCAGACACCGCCATCGATTTCGATCGTGAGGCCCGTGCGGAAATCAGTACTGTTAATCATGAACTTATGCCCTCCAATATGGCTTTTCAGCCTTGTTTTACAAAGTTAACGCTACTATTATAGCGGAAACAGCGACAGATTTCAATGGATTTCCACCAAATTCTTGTCCGCCTTCGTCAGCGGTTCGCAGCCATCCGGCGTCACGAGCACTGTGTCCTCGATACGCAGGCCGCCAAAGCCCGGGATGTAGACGCCCGGCTCGTCCGTGATGACGATGCCCGGCTGCAGGCTCTCGCACGTGCTCTTCGGCGAGAGGCGCGGCTCTTCGTGGATTTCAAGGCCGACGCAGTGGCCGAGGCCGTGGCCGAAGCCGAGGTCATGCTCCTGGAGCTTTGCGCGGACTTTCGCATCGACGTCTTTTCCAGATGCGCCCGGACGAATCAGCGTCAGCGCGTATTTCTGCGCCTCGAGCACGGCATCATAGAGCTCGCGCTGGCGGTCGGATGGCTTTCCGATGACGACCGTGCGCGTGATGTCGGAGTGATAGCCGCCATAGATTGCGCCATAGTCCATCGTTACGAACTCGCCGTCCTCGATGACCTTGTCCGTCGCGACGCCATGCGGCAGCGCGCCGCGCACGCCGGACGCCATGATCGTCGTGAACGACGGGCCCTCGGAACCATGCGCGCGCATGAAGCTTTCCATGTGCGCGGCAACGTCGATTTCCGTCATGCCGGCCTTCATGTAGTGAATGACGTCGTCAAAAGCCGCATCGGCAATCTCGCAAGCCTTGCGGATCATGGCGATTTCGCCCTCGTCCTTGATCTGGCGCAGCGTGTCGAGGCAGAGCGGTGTCTCGAACGTGCGGCCTTTGAGCAGTTCCCTGAGCTTCGCATACGTGTCGAAAATCATGGCGTTGCCTTCGAAGCCGATGGCCCTGGCATCCTCCTGTGCGAGGACTTCAGCCGTCTTTTTGAGAAGGCCGTCCTTCTGCTCGACGAGCGTGAACTCCGGCGCCTGCTGCTTTGCCTGCTCCGTATAGCGGCTGTCCGTCACGATGAAAGCCTTGTCCTGAGTGATGGCAAGCGTCGTATCATCCCCGCGGAAGCCGCTGAAGTAATGGAGGTTCACCTCCTTCGTCACGACGACGGCATCGAGGCGATGCGCGGAAAGAAGGGAACGGAGCGCGGAAAGACGACGCTGGATCATGGAAAAGACCTCCGAAAAACGACGATAGATAGTTTACTTGGAAGAAAGCCGGTCGATGACGGCTTCGAGCGCGGCCATGTAGCTGAAAGCGCCAAGGCCGCAAATCTGGCCGAGGCAGACGGGCGCGAGCACCGACGTGTGGCGGAACTCCTCGCGCTTGTGGATGTTCGAGAGATGAATCTCGATGACGGGGACATCAATGGACGCGATGGCGTCGCGCAGGGCGATGCTGTAATGCGTGTAGGCACCGGCGTTGAAGATGATGTAGTCGAACTTCCCACGCGCGTCCTGCACGGCATCGACGAGCGCGCCTTCGTGGTTCGACTGGTAGAACGAAATGGCGACGCCCGCTTCCGTCGCGCGCGTTTCCATGCGCTGCTCGATGTCGTGGAGCGTCGTGCGACCATAGATTTCCGGCTCGCGCGTGCCGAGCAGATTCAGATTCGGCCCGTTGAGGACCAGGACACTTCCTTTTGCCATGTTGCCACCTCTCAATACCGGATTTTAAAGCCGGTTTCATCAGGAACGACGTCGATGGCTTCGAGCGAGAACGCCTGCACGCGAATGAAGTAGTTGCCCTTGCGGATGATGGCTTCGAGCCTCTCTATCTGCTCCTGCGTGCCCTGCAGCTCCATGTCGACCGTGCCGTCTTCCATGTTGCGAACCCAGCCCGTGATGCCGAGATCCATCGCATTCTGCTGCACATACATGCGGAAGCCGACGCCCTGTACGCGGCCTTCGGCCTTGCCAAAATAACGAATCATGTCTGCCATAGAAATCCTTCCTTTCTGAAGGTTGAGGGAAATGGGATATGATGCGCCGCTTTTCAGATGTCGCGGCGGAGGATGGCATAGGGTTCGACGGGGTTGTCCATGCGGATATGGACGATCTGCTGCGGATGCGGTGCGACCTCGATGGGCTCGCCCGCTTCGTCCGTCATCTCGCGGAGCACTTGGCGGAAGCCTGCCGCCTGCGGCTGGAACAGCTCGATTTCCTCGCCGAGCTTCATGTGGTTGCGCTGCTCGACCGTCGCCCAGCCCGTCGCGGCGTCATAATCGCGCACGAGGCCGATGAATTCCGACGTCTGCTCGTACGACGACGAGCCATAAATCTGGTCGTCAGCCGTCGGCTGGCGAAACACGAAGCCCGTCGTATAGGCACGGTGCGAGACCTTGCCGAGCTCAGCCGTCCAGGCCGGGTCGATGGCGAAGTGCTCTGGGTCCTCGAAATAGCTGTCGATGGCCATGCGATAGGCTTTCGTGACGCTCGCGACATAGTGGACGCTCTTCATGCGGCCCTCGATCTTGAGGCTGTCGACGCCGCTCTCGATGAGCTCCGGCAGATGCGGCAGCAGGCAGAGGTCCTTCGAGTTGAGGATATACGTGCCACGCTCGTCCTCTTCGATGGGGAAATACTGCCCGGGCCGCGTTTTCTCGACGAGCGCATAGCGCCAGCGGCACGACTGCGCACAGGCGCCGCGGTTCGAGTCACGGCCTGTGAAGTAGTTCGAGAGCAGGCATCGGCCCGACATCGAAATGCACATGGCGCCATGCACGAACATCTCAAGCTCGACGGGGACAGCTTTGCGGATGGCAGCGATTTCCTTGATTGAAAGCTCGCGCGCCAGCACGACGCGGGAGGCGCCGAGCGCTTGCCACGCCTTGACGGCCGCGCTGTTGACGGTATTGGCCTGCGTGCTGACATGGAGCGGCAGGTCCGGCACGGTCTCGCGGGCGATTGAAAAGACGCCGAGGTCGGCGACGAGCAGCGCGTCGACACCGATGCTCGCGAGGTAGTACAGGTAGTCCGGCAGTCCCGCGAGGTCGCCGTCATGCGGATAGACGTTGACCGTCACATAGACCTTTGCCGCATGCGCATGCGCAAACGTGACGGCTTCGGCGAGCTCTTCGTTTGAAAAGTTGCCGCCGAGCGCCCGCAGGCCGAACGACTTGCCACCGAGATAGACGGCATCGGCGCCATAGAGCACGGCCATCCTGAGTTTCTCGAGCGTCCCCGCAGGCGCGAGGAGTTCGGGTTTCTTTTGGATCATTCCATTTTTCCTTCCCTTATGGCCCCCTCTCGGAGGGGGCTGGCAGCGGAGCTGACTGGGGGTGTGTCGAAGGTAGGACAAAACGGGCAACTGGATTGCGCCTGCGAAGAAGTACCTTCGCAGATGCAATCGAATAAATTGCCACGTCCTACCTTCGACACACCCACCGCCCCCTTCGGGGCCACCTCCCTCGGAGAGGGAGGCAGGAGTTTGAATATTTCACTCTTCCCGTCGCGTCAGTGCGAGGCCATCGCCGCGCGGGAAGAGTTCTGTTTTGTAGGGCGGCGTGTTGACGAGTTCGAGATAGCGCTGCAGGCGCTCGACAATCGTCTCGAAGCGGCGCGGCATCATGACGGGATGCAGCACGTAGCCGCGAAACAGCACGTTGTCAGCCACGATAACGCCGCCTGGTTCGAGCATCGGCGCAGCTTTCTCGAAATAATCGGGATACTGCCCTTTCGCCGCATCGAGAAAGATGAAGTCGTATGTCTTCCCCTGCCCGCGCAGGATGTCGAGCATATCGCCTGCATCGCCGAGGTGCTGCGTGACGCGGCGGCCGAGAGGCGAACGCGCGAGGTATTTTTTCGCTGTTTCATACCGTGCAGGCAAGAGCTCGACCGTCTCGACCGTGCAATCTGCTGGTGCAATCGAGAGCGCCAAGAGTGCCGAATAGCCGATGGCCGTGCCGAGCTCAAGGATGCGATGCGGCTGCTGTTTCCGCACGAACTCCGCGTAGAAGCGGCGGCCATGCTCATTGAGGATCGGCACATGATGCGCCTTCGCATAGGCTTCCATTTCCGTTCGGAGCGTCGCGCCTTCCGTTTCCGTACACGCCTGTTCCATGCATGCCTCCATCAGCGCACCTCCTCGACGATGGCCTCATGGTCGGCGTAGTTCGTCGAATAATGGTTGTGCCCGTCGCGGTCGGCAACAAAGTAGAGATAATCCGTGTCGGCTGGGTAGAGCACAGCCTCGATGGCCGCCATGCCCGGGCTTGCAATCGGCCCGGGCGGCAGTCCCTTGTTCTGGTACGTGTTGTAGGGCGAATCGACCTTCGTGTCGGCGAGCGACAAATCCTCTTTCGGGTCATCGCGCAGATATTGGAATGTCGTATCCGACTGCAGCGGCATGCCGATCTTGAGGCGCTTGAGGAAGACCTGCGCGACCTTCGGGCGGTCTTCCTCGAACTTCGCTTCCTTCTCGACGAGCGATGCGAGCGTCACGAGTTCATAAATCGAAAGGTTCATCTGCTTTGCGCGTGCGCGGAGCTTTGGCGTCAGGCGCTGGTCGAAATCCGACGCCATCTCCTTGAGAATGGAATCGACATCGTAGTCGGATTTCAGCACATAGGTGTCAGGGAACAAGAATCCCTCGCAAGCGTAGAACGTATCGTCATGCTTCTCGATGTAATCATAAGGCCGAAACTTCTCGGCCTTCTTCAAAAATTCCTTCTCATCCACGATGCCTGCGTCGCCGAGCCGCTTCGCGATGTCGCGGATGCGGAAGCCCTCGGGAATTGTGAACTTGATGCGCGTCGTCTCGCCCGCGACGAGCTTCTGCAGCACATCGCGCGGCT
>ONJV01000035.1 GCA_900318215.1 uncultured Veillonellaceae bacterium | reverse complement strand
TCATCTGCCCGCCCTCCGTCCATCGCGAGGGCTCATGCGAGAACAGGAGCGCGACTTTCTTCTGCTGGTTCGTGCTGCCGCACCCTGCCACGAAGAGAGCGCAGAAAAGGAGCATGATGATGCACCCGAGGATTCCTTTTTTCTTCATCTCTTTCTTCCCCCTTCGTCAGATGCGGAACTTCGCTGCTGCATTCCGCAGCGTCTTCGACAGCTCCGAAAGCTTCCGGCTCGCTTCGGCGACTTCGTCCATGGCTGCTGCCTGTTCCTCGGATACCGCCGAGACGGACTCCGTCTCTTCGGCGACGTGCCTGCCTTCGTCATGGATTTCCTCCATGACATGCGTGATGCGTTCCGCCCGCGCAGCCGACGCCCGGGCACCAGCGAGGATGTCGCCGACCTGCCCGGCGAGATCGCCGACGGCTTCCGTGATGTTCTGGAAAGCGCTTCCCGCTTCTTCGATCACGGCGCGTCCTTCCTCGACATCCTTCGTTCCGCGTTCCATGCGCGAAACCGCGACCTGCGTCTCCGACTGAATGGAGCTGATGAGCTCCGCGATCTTCGCGGCGGCCTTCCCGGATTCCTCGGCGAGCTTGCGCACTTCATCCGCGACAACGGAAAAGCCGCGTCCTGCCTCGCCCGCGCGCGCCGCCTCAATGGCCGCATTGAGTGCGAGAAGGTTCGTCTGCTCAGCGATGTCTGCAATCGTATCGGAAATCTGGCCGATCTCCGACGACCGCTTCGCGAGCATGCGGATGGCGGTCGCCGAATGTTCGACGGACTCGGAAATCTCCGTCATCTGCTCGACGGCGCCCGTCATGGCCTTGCGACCGTTCTGCGCGATTTCATCGACACGTTCGGCCGCCTTGCTCGACGACTCCGCCTTCTGCTCGAATCCATGAAGTTCATCGGCCATCTTCACGACTTCCTGCTGCGACGTGCCGATGCTCTCGCCCTGCGCAGAAGCAGACTGCGCGACATTCGTGACGGATGTCGCGACCTGCTGTGTCGCCTGTGCCGACTGGTCGGCATTCTCCGTGAGCTGCGCCGCGAAATCGGAAACTTCGCCCGACGTCCGCTGAATCTCATCGATGAGGACATGCAGCTTGTCGATGGTCTCCTTGTAAGCTGCGGTCAGCTCGCCGAACTCATCCTGCGTCTGCACCTCGACCGGCACAGTCAGGTTCCCATCCGCGACTTCTTGCGAAATCCCCATGAGGTACTGCACCGAACGCTGGATCGTGCGCGAGAGATAGAGCGCCATCGACACGGAAAGCACGAGCACGACGATGGTCAGCACGAGGAACAAGATCTTTGCATCCTGATAACGGTCTGCTGCCACATTCGTCTCCTGCTGGATGAAGTCCTTGCTCTGATCGACGATGATGCCGAGATCCCAGTCGAGCTCCTGATAAGCGGCTTCGCTGGAGGCCATTTCCTGGAGCGCTGCATCGTGCTGCCCCGTCAGGACAAGTTCTTCAAGGCGCGTACGCCCCTTCTCGTACGCGCTCCATTTCTGCCGCATTTCCTGAAAAGCATCCGCCTTGTCTCCCGTGAGCATCGGCTCGATGTTGTCGAACGTGATGTCCATCTGCCCTGCGAGGCCGCGCATCTCCTCCGAGGCATAGACCTGCCCCGAGAGCGATGTCGCGCTCACCATCGAGTATTCTGCCTGACGGTAGATGGCCAACGCACGGTCCGCCTGCGAAAGTGCAAGCACGTTGTTCAGATGTTCCGTTGCGATGCACATCGCATTGCTGTTGATGGCGTGAAGCGTATAGCCTGCGTAGATGCTCATGCACGCGAAGATGGCGATCAGAGCTCCGAACACAGCATAGAGCTTCTGCCGGATAGTCAGTCGGTCCATGCGTGAATCTCCCCCTTTTGATTGAAACACATTATCTTTCATCTATACATTCAATCATATCATAGAATATATTTTATTGTAAATAAGAAATTCTGTTTCCATATCTTCTGCATAAAAAAGAAGCATCTCCAGAAAGATTTTCCAGAAATGCTTCTTTTTTCCCTATAGAATTGGTTCGTTATTTCTTCACGACATCGAGATTGTCCTTGTCGACGATGAGCGGCGTGCAGAGATACGACGGCACGGTGATGACGCCGTTATTGTACGTCGTGACGTCATTGATTTCGGGCTCCGTGCCATCGACAACGGCCTTGACCATGCGGATGACCTTCGCGACGAGCAGCGACGGATCTTTGTACGTCGTCATGGACTGCTCGCCATTTCGAATGGCTTCGAGCGCCTTGTCCTCAGCATCCTGTCCCGTCGTCAGCGGCATCTTCGTGATGCCAGCGGCCTTGAGCGCCTTTCGCGTGCCATCGGCGAGGCCATCGTTCGGCGCGAGGATGATGTCCGGTGCACGGCCGGCATCCGGGCCCGCGAGCAGCTTCTTCATACGCTCTTCGGCGTTCTCCGCCTTCCAGTCCTTTGTCGTAACCTGCTCGAACGACGTCTCCTTCGACGGCACGACAATCTGCCCCTTGTCGATGTAGGGCTTCAGCACATCCATCGCGCCCTTGTAAAACAGGTGCGCGTTGTTGTCGCCATCGTCGCCCGCAAAGATTTCCATCGTGTACGGGCCGCCGCCCGCTGCGAGATTCAGGCTCGCCGCGATGTACTCGCCCATGCCCGTGCCGACGGCCTCGTTGTCATACGTCGCATAGTACGAAACGGCGTCTGTGTTCATGACGAGGCGGTCATAAGCGATGACGGGAATGCCTTTCTCCTTGGCCTTGGCGAGCACGTCTGAGAGCTTGCCGCCATCAACGGCACCGATGACGAGGCAGCCCGGGTCGCCTGCAAGCAGCGACTCGATCTGCGAGACCTGCTCG
Source organism: uncultured Veillonellaceae bacterium (assembly GCA_900318215.1). Classification (GTDB taxonomy): domain Bacteria; phylum Bacillota; class Negativicutes; order Selenomonadales; family Selenomonadaceae; genus Selenomonas_C. The sequence goes on along the minus strand of ONJV01000035.1, from coordinate 11,892 downwards.
TCGGCCGTATCGGCAAATTCCAGTGTGACGGCGAAGCCCTGCTGCTCCAATCCGTCCTTGATGGCCTGCCCGTTCTTCTGCCAGCTCGGCGACGAATTGGCAAACGCCACGGCCACGTTCTTGTTCTGCCCCTGTGAACTGCCGCATCCTGCCGCCACGAACAGGGCAAGCGCCCCGAGTGCGAGGAAGAGGATGAGCGTGATGGTTTTTCGTTTCATGTGATGATTTTCCCCTTTCCTCAGATCTTGAACTTCTTCGTCGATGCCTGGAGCTCGTTCGCAACGGTCGAGAGCTTGTCGCTCGCCTGCGCAATCTCGTCCATCGAAGCCGACTGCTCTTCCGTTGCGGCCGAGACGGACTCCGTCTCCGACGCCACGGCGCGGCTGCTCTTGTCGATTTTTTCCATGACTTCGACGAGCGCCATCGCCTTGTCCAATGCCGTGCGCGCTTCGTCGAGAATCTTCTGCGCGCCCTGCGTGAGCCCTTCGACCGAGCCCGCAATCGTCTCGAACGCGCGGCCCGCCTCAGCAACGACCGTGCGGCCGCTCTCGACGTCGGCCGTGCCCTTCTTCATGCGCTCGACCGCTGCATCCGTATCCTTCTGGATGGCCGAAATGAGGGCGGCAATCTGCTGCGCCGCCTCGCTCGAACCTTCGGCGAGCTTACGCACTTCGTCCGCGACAACGGAAAAGCCGCGCCCCGCCTCGCCCGCGCGCGCCGCCTCGATGGCCGCATTGAGCGCGAGGAGGTTCGTCTGCTCGGCGATGTCTGCAATCGTGTCGGAAATCTGGCCGATTTCCGTCGAGCGCTTTGCGAGCGCCGCAATCGTCTCAGCCGATTCCGTGACCGACGCGGAAATCTCCGCCATCTGGCAGACGGCGCCGTTGATGGCGCTCTGGCCGTTCTTCGCGATGGCCGCGACTTTCTGCGTCGCCTGTGCCGTTTCCGACGCCGTCTGCTCGAAGTTCGTCATGCTCTCCGCCATCGACTGGATGTCGCCGAGCGAACGCGTCACGGCATCGCCCGTCTCGCTCGACGAGCCCGCGACATTCGTGATGGACGTCGCGACCTGCTGCGTCGCCTGCGCCGACTGGTTCGCGTTCTCCGTGAGCTGCGCCGCATACGACTGCACATTCTCGGCCGTGCGCTGGATGTCCTGAATCAAGCCGTGCAGATGCTGGATGGTCTCGCCATAGGCCACGGTCAGGCTGCCGAGCTCATCCTCGGTCATCGGTTCAGGCTGTACCGTGAGATCGCCTGCGGAGACCTGCTCCGAAACATCCTTCAAATAATTCACGGACTTCATGATGCCACTGCTCAGATACCAGCCCATGCCCGCCGCGAGTGCGAGCACGACGAGCACGCAGATAATCAGCGTCCATTTCGTCTGTTCATAGCGCGCCGAGGCATCGAGGCTCTCCTGATGGATGAAGTCCTTCGAGCTGTCGACAATGACGCTCATGCGGTTCGCGATGTCTTCATACTGATACGCCGATTTCTCGAGCTCTGCCATCGCAGCCTCTGCCTGCCCGCTCTTCGCCATGCTCGTGAGCTGCTCCGAGGACTTGCGGTAGCTCGTCCACTCGCTGCGCAGCTGCTGAAAATCGTCTTTGCGGTCCGGCGCGACAGCCGGTTCGAGCGCATCGAACGTGATGTCAATCTGCGACGCGAGGTTCTTCTCGCGTCCCGCCGCATAGAGGCGTTCTGTCAGCTTCTTTGACGTCACGACGGCGTATTCCTGCTGGCGGTACTCGGAGAGCGTCCCCTTTGCCTCCATGCCCCGCATGACGCTCGCGAGATGTTCCGTCGCGATGCGCAGAGCGCCGTTGTTGATCTGATGAAGGCTGTATCCCGCATAGAGGCTCGCGGCGAAGAAAATCGCCAGCACGACGCCGAACACGAGAATCAGCTTCTTCCGGATGGTCAAGTTGTCCAAGATGATGATTCCCCCCTTAAAAAATCTTTTATTTCCCTTTTTTCCCTTGCGTTTTCCTATCTTACCACAATTCTGCTCCTCTTTCAAAACTTTGATGATGTTTTTCACCAAAGAAAAACGCATTTGCAGGACATTGGCTGCAAATGCGTTTCTTTGAACAAAATACGTTGCGGGATGGCTCAAGCATTTCCCATTTTTACAAGCACATGTTTCTTGCAGAACGCAATTCCATAGTGCCAGATGTCTTGGACACCAGCAGCTTCGAGTTCTGTATCATAAGCTTTTTCCTCCATCTGCTTGCAGGCTTCTTCTGCCGCATCTGCAAGCTTTTTTTCCTGCTCGACGGATTTGAACTCAAGAACGATTCCCGGAAGCTCCGGCTTTTTCGGAAAGAACGCAAGGTCGAAGCGCCCATACCCGCTCTCCCGATTCGAACGGATGAAATATCGCTTGTCAAGCCAGACGGAGAGGCCGAGTATCAAACCATGATAAAAGCTTTCTGGCTGCGCGGCATCATGGAAGCTGACCATGTCCCGAAGAACTGTCTGCAAACATTTCTGAAAAGATTCCGCATCTCCTTCCTGCATCGCCTCCAGCAAATCATCGAGAATCGAGCGATCTTCCGAAGATGCTAGGAATTTCAATATCTCATCACGGAAGACACGTCGAATCTCCATATTCGGGATGGAAAGATCATATTTCTCTCCATCTTCATCGTCGATGGCGCCCACGCATTTGAGATAGCCTGTTGCCAGGAGGACATCATAAAGGTTGGCGCGATGCTTCTCGATGTCGGGATAGATAAATGATTCCTCGATCCGCGTGCGAATCGTCTTCCCTTCCATGAGTTTCTCCAAATGACGCGCCCGCCTCTGGTCGAGCTGCAACAGCATCGCCTTGAGGATGCTGTTGCCCGATGTCCGCACCCAGTATTTCCGCGCTTTGCACCCCTCGCTGAAATAATTGTTGACCGACCACGGATTGTAGATGTCCATGCCATGAAAATTGTAGCCATCATACCAAGAGGCGATTTCCCCGAGCTTGTCCTCCTGTCCAAAATCCCGCGCCAATTTTGTAACTTCTTCCCGCGTATAACCGCAGGCATCCGCGAAACCTCCTGAAATGACAGAAGAGACTTTGAGATTGTTGAGCCCGCTGAAAATACTTTCCTTTGCAATGCGGAGCACGCCCGTGAGAATGGCGAAATCAAGCGATGGATTCGATTTGAACGCAGAAGAATACAGGCTTCGGAAAAAGCCGATGGCTTCCTTGTAATAGTGGTTCGACCATGCACACTGGATGGGAGCATCGTACTCGTCAATGAGAAGCACAGCTTTCCGCCCATAATGTGCTTCCAAAAGCTGGCAGAGGAATTGAAGAGCTCCGCTCATCGTTTCGATATCTGCCTTCTCGCTACGGATGCTGTCGAAAACGGCGCGCACGTCCTCATCCATATCATCTTGCTGCAAAAATTTGAAAGAACGATATAGCTGAGAGAGTTCCCATGCGACTTTCTTCTGCATGCCTCCCCACGTATCCCATTCCATGTTTTTCATCGTCAGGAAAATCACGGGGCGTGTCCCCTGTTCTGTCATGGCAGCAGGATCGTCCATGACTTTGAGCCCTTCAAAAAGCTTCCGATGCTCGCTTGCACCCTCGATATCAAGGAATTGCTGCGTCATGGAAAGCAGCAATGATTTGCCGAAACGTCGCGGACGCGTGATGAGCGTTACATCGGCATGGCCACGGAAAAATTCGCTGAGGAATGTCGTCTTATCGACAAAATAATAGCCATTCATCCGGAGTTTTGCAAAATACTCTGTTCCGATTGGCAGCACCTTGTTCATCTTTCCACCTGCTTTCACGAAAACTCGTCTTATAGACAGTATAGCACGAGTTCCACTTCGCAGGCATCTCTGGCTGCGAAAAAGTTCGTATATACTTTCTGCCACCAGCTTCTTTTGCTTCTCACGCCGCCACATCCGCCTCCATGCCGGCTTGCATCTCTTTCAAAAGCGCTTGCGTCCGAAGAGTGCTTGCCGTACTTCCGTATACGCTGCCATCTGCGTTTTGCGTTCTTCAAAATACTGACAAATAAAAGCTCTCCCGCAGGAGAGCCAACCTTCATCATTTTTCATATGTGTCATTCATGATAACGCGTGATTCCCTGACCAAGTCCATCAGTAACTGATCGTTATACTCGTCTACCATAGTGCTGATGCGGGCGACATCAACAATCCACCATAAAACTCCAAGCCCAAAGCACAAGAACGAAAGCCAAAGCAAAATATTTCTCGTGGATTTTCCCAAATAAAAATAGTAAGGACCGAAAAAAAACCACAATAAATATGCAACGACCTTGCTCTTCTTCCTGGATCTATAGCGCGGGAGCACATAGTAACGCTGACTCTCATTCAGCTTGTGCTTTACAATCCATACTTGCTGTTTTGACATATCTGACATGTCCGTCTCTTTTATATTCGCCATATAGTACAACTCCTTTCCATCACCCGATCAGCATGATCAATAGGATTCATCCAACCAAAAAATTTCATAAGTTTTCTTTTATTTTACTACAAATATCCCCCCCGTAAAGACGAGTTTATTTATTCCCTCACTTCTCAGGAATTCTTTGTTCTCCAAACTAAAAGCTGCCGTTCTTCCTGAACAAGAAAATCAATGACACCGACATTGTCCCCGAACATCTTTACGAAATCAACACTCCTTGCTGATTTTAGACATCAAAAAGACCTCGCCCAGTATTTACACACGGAGCGAGGCATTTTCTTTGGTGACTATGAAGTTTTCATACGGGATACTGATTTCACCATTAGCTGCGGCCGTACTCTTCCACCATCGCACGGATCTTCTTCGGATCGAGCATGACGAGGTAGTCGGGCTTCAGGCACCACTTCCAGTTGAGGCCGACCGTGCCCGGCGTATTCATGCGGGCGCGGCTGTCGAGGCCGAGGAGGTCCTGCATTGGCACGATGGCGAGGCGGGCGCGCGAGGCGTAGGCAAAGCGGATGAGCTTCGCGGCTACGTCCTGCGGGTTCTCGCGGTCGGCGCCGATGAGCTGCGCGACACCGGCGCGCGTGGCATCGTTGATGTCGCCCGTGTACCAGCCGACCGTCGTGTTGTTGTCATGCGTGCCCGTGTAGATGACGCTGTTCTCCGGCGCGACGAAGCCGATGCGGCCGCGGTCATTGAAGTAGAGCGTGAAATGCAGGACTTTCATGCCTGGGAAGTCGCAGTCGTCGCGGAGCTTCTCGACCTCGTCCGTGATGATGCCGAGGTCTTCCGCCACGATGGGCAGGTCGCCGATTGCCGCCTTGACGGCGTCGAAGAACGGCTTGCCAGGGCCCGGCATCCAGCGGCCGTTGATGGCCGTCTTCGCCTTGCCGTCGATTTCCCAGTACGACTCGAAGCCGCGGAAATGGTCGATGCGCACGACATCGACGAGCTTGTAGAGCTTGCGGAAGCGCGCAATCCACCAGGCGTAGTGCTCTTCCTTCATGGCCTCCCAGTCATACTGCGGGTTGCCCCAGAGCTGGCCCGTCGCGCTGAAGTAATCGGGCGGAACCCCCGCGACGGTCTTGGCCGTGCCGTCGGGGTTCAGGTCAAAGAGCTCCTGATGGCTCCAGACGTCGGCGCTGTCGCCCGCGATGAAAATCGGCATGTCGCCGAGGATGCGGATGCCCTTCTCCTTCGCGTAGTCATGGAGCCGCGTCCATTGCGCATCGAACAGGAACTGCAGGAATTTCTGGAAGCCGACATGCTCTTCGAGACGGTCCGCAAGCTGCGCGAGCGCCTTCGGCTTGCGATGCTTGATGTCATCCGGCCACTTCGTCCATTCCTTGTGCTTGAAGTCGTTCTTCGCGGCCATGAACAGCGCGAAGTCATCGAGCCAGGCCTTCTCGCGGTCGCAGAAGACGAGGTACTCCGGCAGCTGCTCGCCGCCCGCCTTGCGGAAGCGCTCATACGCTTTCTTGAGCGCCTTGTGCTTGAACGTCCAGACGCGCGTGAAGTCGACGAACGAGCTGCCGCCCGGGAACAACACCTTGACATCGGCGGCCTGCAGCCATCCGCGGTCGACGAGGTCGTCGAGATCGATGAGCATGGGATTGCCAGCGAACGCCGAGGGAGACTGATATGGAGAATAGCCGAAATCGACGGGGCCGAGCGGCAGAATCTGCCAGACATGCTGGCCCGCCGCCGCGAGGAAGTCGATGAATTTATACGCTTCTTTGCCGAGGTCGCCGATGCCGTATTTCGACGGCAGCGACGTCGGATGCAGCAGCACGCCGGCCTCGCGCGCGTATTTCTGCGGCGCATGTTCCTCGCGCAGCAGCACGCCCTTGAGAGGCGGGATGTGCACGGTCACTTCGCCGCGCACGACGTCGTAACGCTTTTCCGGATGGAACGCATCGACGAACGTGCCGCCCGCGAAATCGCCGACCTGCACCGTCAGCGCCTGCTCTTCCGAGCGATGGCGGTTGAAGGCCACGATGTAGGTATCATCGTCCGCCTTTTCGCCGAAGGCGTCGCGGCCGCCGCGGATGACGCGCGCGAACGCGAGCAGGTCGCCGTCGCCATAGAGCGGCAGCAGCTCGCCCGTCTGCAGCACGGTATGCTCGTTGCGCTCGCGGATGTACTTGCGATAGTGCTCCTGCACGTAGGTGTCGCCATCGTCCCAGCGGTACGGGCGGCGGTTGTATGGGTCTTTGAAACCCTGCATGGCAATCTCGTCGCCATAGTAGACGCACGGCGCGCCCGGATACGTCATCTGGAAGAGCGCCGCCATCAGGAGGCGCGCAAGGCCGAGGTTGTAGTGATCCTCGTCCATGCGGTAGCGCGACTGCTGGATGGCCGGCATGCCGTCATAATACGGCGCCTCGCCGAGGAACGTGATGGCGCGCACGATATCGTGGCTGCCGATCAGGTTCATCATCACGTAGAAATTTTCTTTCGGATAGTTCTCGCGCAGACTCTCCATGCGGCGCATGGCCAGGCCGCCGTCGATATAGCCCATGAGGAAATCAAAGAGATGCTGCCGCAGCGGATAGTTCATCGCCGAATCCATCTCGTGGCCGCAGAGGTATTCGCGCTGCTGGCCATAAGCGACCTTGTGCGACGCATCCTCCCAGACCTCGCCGATCATCAGCGCTTCGGGGTTCGTTGCCTTGAGCTCTTTGTAGAACGCCTGCGAAAACGCCGCGGGCAACTCATCGATGACGTCGAGGCGCCATCCGCTGATGCCCTCGCCGAGCCAGTGATGGAGCACGCTGTCCTTGTCACGGATGATGAAATCCATGTAAGAAGGCGTTGTCTCCTTGACGTCTGGCAGCGTGTCAAAGTTCCACCAGCTCTCGTAGTCATTCGGGAAATTGCGGAAGTTGTACCATTCATAGTACGGCGAGGACTTCGACTGATAAGCACCGACCGTGTCATACTGCCCCATGCGGTTGAAATAGCGGCTGTTGCTGCCCGTATGGCTGAATACGCCATCGAGGATGATGCGGATACCGCGCTTCTTCGCCTCGGCGACGAGGTGCCTGAACTCCTCCTCTGTGCCGAGAATCGGGTCGATTTTGAGATAGTCGCCCGTATCGTAATGATGATTGCTCTCCGACTCGAAGACCGGGTTCAGATAGATTGTGTTGATGCCGAGATCCTTGAGATACGGCAGCTTCGACTCGATGCCGCGCAGATTGCCGCCGAAGAAATCATAGGCGACGATTTCCTTCGTGTCCGGGTCTTTGTAGTAGCAGGGGTCATCCTGCCACGACGCATGGAACACGGCGCCGCGCTTAGGGGTGAGCTTGTCGCCCACACGGCAGAAGCGGTCGGGGAAAATCTGGTACATGACGGCATGCTTCGCCCAGTCCGGCGTCTTCGCGCCAGCGTCATAGACCGTAATCTGATACGACGGCGGCGCCTGGTCGTAGAGCTCGCCGACACCGCCGAGCTGCTCAGGGTTGTTGCCGTAGAACTTCGTGCCCGTCACCGTCGCGATGATGAAGTAATACCAGATGAGGCAGCCCGTCTCCGGCAGCTGGATTTTCCCCTTGTAGAACTTTTCTTCGGCCTCCATATCGTCCGACGTCGCGAGCGGATAGAGTTTTTCGCCTTGCCCCTCGCGCCAGACACGCAGCAGCACCTGGCGGATGTCTTCCTTCGTCTTCAGCGTGATGCCGAGCTCGAGCGTGCTGCCCGCTTCCGCTGCGCCGATGGTGGAACGATAGTAGATGTTTTGTGAATCATGCTTCACCTGACCTCGTTCGATCATATTTCATTCTCCCTCTCCATTGGAATCCCTTCCCTCGCATCCTTTCGACGGAAGATTTGTTCAAATGCCATGCCAGAAAAAAGGCCCGGCAGTTGTTTGCCGGGCCTGACCTGGCGTGAAACTTACTTGGTCAGCTCTTCGTAGAGTGCCTCATATTCCTTGGCGGAGTTTTTCCAGCTGAAGTCCGAATGAACGGCGTTCTCCTGGATTCTGTGCCAGATTTCATAGTTTTCGTAAGCGCTGAGTGCGCGCTTCAGCGAGTACATCATCTCGTGCGCGTTGTAGTTCTCGAACACGAAGCCGTTGCCTTTCCCTGTGTACTTGTCGTACTGCGTGACCGTGTCCCTGAGGCCGCCCGTGAGGCGGACGACAGGAATCGTGCCATAGCGCAGTGCGATGAGCTGGCCGATGCCGCACGGCTCATAGTTCGACGGCATCAGGAAAATGTCGGCCGATGCATAGATGCGGTGCGCGAGCTCGTTCGAGAAATAGATGTTTGTCGAGACTTCCTTCGGGAAACGCCATGCGAGGCCCTTGAACCAGTCCTCATAGCGCTTCTCGCCCGTGCCGAGCACGACGAGCTGGATGTGCTCGTGCTGGAGGATTTCGTCCATCATGCGCACGATGAGATCCATGCCTTTCGGCTCGACGAGGCGCGAGACGATGGCAACGAGCGGGACGTTGCGGTCAACTGGCAGGCCGAGCTTGTTCTGGAGCTCCGTCTTGTTGTCGCGCTTGCGGTCGAGCGTCGTGTCATCATAGTTCTTGAAAATCATCTTGTCTGTCGACGGGTTGTAGGCGTCGTAGTCGATGCCGTTCACGATGCCCGTGAGGTCGTCCTGGCGGGCACGCAGCAGACCGTCGAGATGCTCGCCGAAATACGGATACTGAATCTCGTTAGCATACGTCTTCGAGACCGTCGTGACATGGTCGGCATAGATGATGCCGCCCTTCATGAAGTTCACGGCATCGTAGAACTCGAGGTCGCCGTTGTTGAAATACTTCCAGTCGAGGCCGAGGACGTCCGCCATGACGTTCTTCGGGAAGACGCCCTGATACTTGAGGTTGTGAATCGTGTAGACCGTCTTGATCTTTTCATAGCGCTCGTCGCCCATGTGCTCGAGCTTCAAGAACACATTGACGAGACCGGCATGCCAGTCGTTCGTGTTGATGACGTCCGGCCAGAAATCCATCGCCGGCAGCAGGTTCAGCACGGCACGGCAGAAGAACGAGAAGCGCTCCGCGTCATCATCGTAGCCATAGAAGCCCTCGCGGTTGAAGTATTCTTCGTTATCCACGAAATAATACGTGACGCCGTCGAGCTCGTACTTGTCGAGGCCGACGTACTTCGAGCGCCAGGCCACATTGAGCTCGCCGTCATAGACGTGCTCCATCTTGTCGCGGTACTCCTCAGGAATCTTGCCGAACTTCGGCATGATGACCCGGACGTCCACGCCATCTTCCTTCAATGCTTTCGGCAGCGACCCTGCCACATCGGCAAGGCCGCCCGTCTTGGCAAACGGAACTGCCTCAGCTGCTACATACAATACTTTCATACCCATACCCGCACATCCTCCTCAGAAAAATTCTTGCGATTTCCATTTTGCAATCATTCGTTGGCAGCTTTCGTTGCCGCTTTCTTCCGAGTCGTCCGCGTCGTGCTCTTGCGGGCGGTCGTCTTTTTTGTCGTCGTACGACGTTTTTTCGGTGCAGCCTCGGCGTCTGCCTTCTTGGCAGTCGTCTTGCGCGTGCGCGTCGCCTTCTTGGCAGCAGGCTTCTTTGCTGCTGTCTTTGACGTCTTCTTCGCCGTCGTCTTCTTGGCCGGAGCCTTGGCAGCTGCGGCCTCCGTATCAGAGGCTTCTTCCTGTACCGGCTTCTCGATGTCGAGCGGTTCTTCCTTCTCGTCATTCTTGCGGCCCGATGCAGCCGTGCCGCGCAGGCGCAGGTAGACCGTCGCGAGCGGTGGAACCGTCAGGCGGATGGACTGCTCGCGGCTATGCCACGGCACATCCTCGCTCTGGAGGTCGCCATTCTTGACGCCGCTGCCGCCGAAGGCCTCGTCATCACTGTTGAAGACTTCATAGTAGACGCCCTTCTTCGGCACGCCGATGCGATAGTCATGACGCACTTCCGGCGTGAAGTTGCAGAGAGCGATGATGAAGTCCTCCCCATCCTTCGCCTTGCGGACGAAAGAGATGACGCTGTTCTCGTTGTCATCAGGATCGATCCACTGGAAGCCGTTCCAATCGAAATCGACCTCCCAGAAGACCTTGTTCTCACAGTAGAACTTGTTGAGCGCACGGCTGTACTCGAGCAGCTTCGTATGCATCGGATACTTCTGCACGAGATGCCAGTCGAGGCTGTCGTCATACTTCCACTCGATGAACTGGCCGAACTCGCCGCCCATGAACAGGAGCTTCTTGCCTGGATGGGCCATCCAATAGCCGAAGAACGCACGGAGATTTGCGAACTTCTGCCAGTAGTCGCCCGGCATCTTGCTGATGAGCGAGCACTTGCCATGCACGACCTCATCATGCGAGAGCGGCAGCACGAAATTTTCGCTGAACGCATACATGAACGAGAACGTGACCTTGTCGTGGTTCCATTTGCGGTAGATGGGGTCGAGGCTCATGTACTTGAGCATATCGTTCATCCAGCCCATGTTCCACTTGTAGTTGAAGCCCATGCCGCCCATGTAGACCGGCTTCGAAATCAACGGCCAGGCCGTCGATTCCTCGGCAATCATGAGCGCCTGTGGATGATACTTGAAGATGGTTTCGTTGAGCTTCTTCAGGAAGTCCATCGCTTCGAGGTTGCCTGTGTCGCCGTACTTGTTCGGCGTCCACTCGCCATCCTTGCGGCCATAGTTCAGGTACAGCATGTTCGCGACTGCGTCGATGCGCAGGCCGTCGATATGGAATTCCTCGAACCAGAACAGGGCGTTCGAAATCAGGAAGCTCTGCACTTCCGTGCGGCCGTAGTCGAAGTTCGTCGTGCCCCATTCCCAGTTCTCGGCACGCTGCTCGTTATCCGACTCGTAGAGCGTGCCGCCATCGAAATGACGGAGACCCTGCTCGTCCTTGCAGAAGTGGCCCGGTACCCAGTCCATAATGACGCCGAGACCTGCGGCATGCGCCTTGTCAATGAGATAGCGGAAATCGTCAGGGCTCCCATAGCGGCTCGTGACGGCATAGTATCCTGTCGCCTGATAGCCCCACGACCCATCGAACGGATGCTCGCAGAGCGGCATGAACTCGATGTGCGTGTAGTGCATCTTCGCGCAGTAGTCGACGAGCTGGTCAGCGAGCTCACGGTACGAGAGGTACTCGCCGTCCATCGTGCGGCGCCAGGAACCAGCGTGCACTTCATACGTCAGCATCGGGCGCTCATAGCTCGATTCCTTCGCCTTCTTGTCCTGCCAGGCTTTGTCCTGCCAATCATAATGCGAGAGGTCATAGAGTCTGGACGCCGTGTTCGGCTTCTTTTCGGCATAGAATCCATACGGGTCCGCCTTCATGATGTGTGGGCCGCCCCACTGCGGCTCGATAGCGTACTTGTAGATGTCGCCTTCCTTGAGCCCCTCGATGAAGCACTCCCAGATCTCACCGTCGCGGATGCGGATCATCGGGTCGACGCGCGTATCCCAGCTGTTGAAATCACCGACGAC
>ONJV01000237.1 GCA_900318215.1 uncultured Veillonellaceae bacterium | reverse complement strand
AGGCATGAAAAAAGGCTTCCATTCTCTGAAAGCCTTGAAAATAGTGGTTGCGGGGGGGAGACTTGAACTCCCGACCTCCGGGTTATGAGCCCGACGAGCTACCAACTGCTCTACCCCGCGTCATCGTATTATGCTTTTGTAGTGGTACCGGAGACCGGACTCGAACCGGTACGGGTATCACTACCCACAGGATTTTAAGTCCCGGGTGTCTACCAATTCCACCACTCCGGCTTATCGTATAAAATGGCGCCTCGAGTAGGACTCGAACCTACAACCTACCGGTTAACAGCCGGGTGCTCTACCATTGAGCTATCGAGGCGCATTCGCTGATTGCGACTTGATTATTATAGTGTAGCTGATGTGCCTTGTCAACACACAATTTTATCTTTTTTAGATATCCGCTTTAGGCATCACCGTACACGTTGTCCTTTATGATATGGATCTTCTCTCTGTACTTTGCGGCATTCTCTTCGTCGCCTGTAAGAGCGTATATAGAAGCAAGTTCCTCCATGGCGTCGGTGTTGCTTGGTGAGAGCGTGAGCACTTTCTTATATGCCTCGATCGCCTCGCTGCTGTTTCCGAGTGCTGATTCGGCTACGCCAAGATAGTACCAGAGAGGCCACCACTCAGCATACTTGCCATCGCGGTATTCGCTGAGGACAGACTTTCCGCCCTGATAGTCGCCGCTCATCACCATGTTGCAGCCTTTTTCTATTTCTACAGGCCCGGAGAGTTCGTCAACCAGTCCACTCACTTCATCTCTCAGAGCCAGTAGCGTATCGCCGTCCATCTCGCTCGTCTCGAGCGTGATGGACACCGCGCAGCGCAGCTTGAAGTGTCCGAACGTGATAGCGGCGTCGAGCGGCAGTTTCTGCTTGTCAGAGCCCGCGCCCTCGGCGCTCCACGATGCCGTCGGCTTGATGCTGGCGACAGGGATGTACATGCCCGTCTTATATGCCGTCCGATTGACGAGTGGCAGAATCATGCCATACGCCTCGATTTTCTCGACAATCTTGTTCAGCGTGACCGGCGGCACGAGTGCGCCGATGTCCGTCGTGGCGGTCGTAGCGTCCGCGCGGAATTCAAGCGGCAGTTCCTTGCCACGGCAGACATATTCCATGAAGGCCGTGCGGTATTCCTCGCTGTCGTACTTCGCCGTGCGCGTCTCGTCCTTCGGCGCTTCGACCTTCGCAGACGGGATGCTCCCTTCCTGGATGCCGGCAGCGACCGCCGCCCGCTTCTCGAGCTTCGCCTGTTCATCGTCGAGCTCGCGCAGCTCCTTTTCGAGTGCGTCGAGGTCGGCTTCCTTGTCCGATTCCAGCAGAGCGCGGATTTCGGCTTTTCTCTTGTTGATTTCTTCCATGCGATTCATGTGTTTTGCCCCTCCTTCAGAGCGATGCCAGCAATTTCAGCCGGCGTTTTCTATCCTCGATGCGCTTCGCGTCCAGACGCTTGAAAAAATCCGCGCTGCCGCTGCGTGCTTCGATTTCGGTGTCATCGTATGCGGGAAAGTCCACGGCGGCAACGTCGTAAACCGTCCCGATCTTGTCAATGCTGCGCAAGTAGCGCTTCGCCTTGTCATCCTGCGCGGTCGTCGTGGCGTCCACGGTAAAGGCGAACGACATCTTGTCGATATAGCCCCCGCGGATGAGCGTGTAGAGGTCGCGGCCGGCCGTCGTTTCCGCCAGCGTCGCCGTCACCTTGAGGCCGTGCTCGTCGGCTTCAAGTTTCAACGAACCATTCGACGTCCGCGCCAGCACGAGCGCATTGTCCCCGTGATTGTACTTGAAGACCGTGCGAGACATGTCCGCGCCGTCGAACGCGCCCCTTGTAATCTGCTCGAGATACTGATACCCCGAGTATTCCGATTCGTAGAGCACGGTCGGCGATTCAAAGACGGCTGCATAGCCTTCGACGACCATGCCGCCGCCCGCCTCGTCACTCCGAAGCAGCGGCTTCATCGTCATCTGCCGAATCTCCTTGTCCATTGTCGTCACCCCCTCCCGTGTTTCCTGTCTGATAGGCGGATTGATCGCCCGCCTTGACGTAGTTCAGGCTCACTTGCCGCTCGTCTCCGTCTTCGACGCCCGCATATCCGAACATCTCACGCACCTCGTTGATGGAGATGCAGCCGATCGGCGTGAGTGCCTGGCAGACTTTGATTTTCGACGCGACCGACATGTACGAAAGCCGGTTCGTCTCGAGCACGATTTCATTCCCGAAGCCGCGCTCGCGCGGCGTGAAGAGCTTGTCCGTGAGCTCTTGCGCCAGCTTGACGGCGATGGGCTCCAAAACGCTCTCGTAGAAAGCGATATACTCGTCTTCCGTGTACTTGCCCGTTACGATGCTGTCATTCAGCCCGAAATGCCGGTAAATGGCATCCCGCGCAAACTGCATCTGCGCGGCGTTGAACGTCGTGACGGTCGTCGTGATCTGCTGGAAGTCGGCCTTGTTGTCGAGACTTCCGATGCCACTGCCGTTCTTGCTCGACGCATAGGTGTCGATGAATTTCTGCCATGCAGCCTTCTCGTCCTCCGGCCGCAGCGTCGATTTCCAGTGGAGGATCCCGCGCAGGCTGCCGAAGTTGTTGACGGCGTTCACGATGGACGACTTGACTGCCTTGAGTGTCGAGAGGTCGTCGCGCATGATGCGCCCCTGCTCTTCGCCCCAGACGTCATCCCGATTGAACTGGCGGCGGATGTGGACGATGTTGTCATACGGCACTGTCGTCTGCTTTCCCGTCCCGAACGTGAACTTGCAATAGAGCTCGTCGGCGTGCTCGCGCAGCTCCACTTCCTCGAAGTGCAGCGGCCAGAGCGCCACGAGCCGCCCGCCAGCGTCGCGCTGCGGGTAGACGAAAGCGTTGTTGTACGTGAGATACTGCGCCGCCACCTTTTCGAGGAATTCGCTCGTCGTCATTAGCACATTCGGCTTCGTCGTGAGAAGGTAATTCAAGTTGTCCTCGACGGTTTTCTGGATTTTCCCGCCCTGCCGCACGACGTGGCGCGGATTCATCTTGCCGAAGTGGCGCGCGATGGTATCGACGCAGTCGCGGACGGTCGGGTCGTCGTAGGCATTTCCGTCCCACGGTGTGTAGACGTTCGTATAGCTGTTGAGCAGTTCCGCCTGCTCCGTCTGTCGCCGCCCGCCGCCGAGCGCTCCGAAAATCTTATGGAATAGCCCTCGAAGTTCCAAGTTCTCACCCCCTCATAGCATGTTTTCGTATTCGTCTTTCGTGTCCTCGTAGACAACGAAAGCGTCCAGCATGGCGGCGAAGCCGTCGATGCGTTTCTTTGGCGAAATGCCTTTCGTCGGCTGGATGTTGCCGTTGCGGTCGACATCGACGCAGACATTCGCCATGCACCATTTCGTCACGGGATTGTTGCCATAGTTGACTTTCTTCCCTTCCAGCAGCGCCCCGAGCGACTTCATCGGGCCCGAGAGCGTCTTTTTGCCCTGGATAACCGGCACCATGATCGCTTCGCCGAAGACGTCGACCATGTTCTGGACGAAGTATTTCGCGCTCC
>ONJV01000012.1 GCA_900318215.1 uncultured Veillonellaceae bacterium | reverse complement strand
GCGTGCCGCCGACCGCATGCCCCGTCGTGCCGCCCGGCAGCGGGACATTGAACATCATCGCGAGGAACGCGAATGCCGCGCCGACGCCGAGGAGCGGCAGCCGTTCCTTCGGGATCTCCTTTTTCACCTTCGAGACGGCCATATACCAGGCAGGCGCCATCGCGAGCGTCATGACGGCGCACGTCTCAGGGCTCAGGTAGTTTTCGGGAATATGCATAGAGATTGCCCCCTTTGGGTCAAAAAAATCGGGTACTCGTTTATCGTACCCGATTTCTTGAACGTTCGGAAGCCCCCTAGGGGGTAAGACATGCAAACTTCGGCTCCCTCTCAGAGGGAGCTGTCAGCGAAGCTGACTGAAGGAGTGTCGAAGGTAGGATACAGGAAATCACAGGATTGTTTCCTGCGGAGACGTACCTTCGCAGCTACACTCGAATTTATTGATGTGCCCTACCTCCGACACTCCCACCACCGCTTCGCGGTCCCCGCAAAGTCTCCACTGGAGACTTTGCGTCTCTGTGAGGGAGGCTGGAGTTGCGGGATTTTAGCAAAATCAGGCAATCATTCATCCTTTTCTGCCGTGGTAGAGGCACCATGGCTCTTCGGCCATGTAGTCGCCGTCGTGGTAGATGGCAGCGCGGGCGCGGCAGCCGCCGCAGACGCGCTGGTACTTGCAGGCGCCGCAGCCGCCGTCGTATTTCATCGTGCGGAGCTTCTGCAGCACGGGATTGTTCCTCCAGATTTCATCAAACGGCGTTTCGCGGACGTCGCCGAGGTATTCTTTGAGATACGCGCACGGCTGGACTTTGCCTTTCGGGCTGATGATGCAGTACGAGAGCCCCGCGAGGCAGCCGCGGTGAAAGCGGCTCTTCATGCCGAGCTCGGCCGCGATGCGCAGGAACTGCGGCGCGCACGTCGGCTTGAGCTCGATGGGGACGGTCTGCTGCTTCTTCATGATGCGCGTCAGGACGTCTTCATACTGCTCGGCGCGCAGGCTCTCCTCCTCGATGGTCGCGGCGCGTCCCGTCGGCACGAGGAAGAAGAAGTGATGCGCGCGCGCACCGATCTCGACGGCGAAATCGATCATGTCCTCGAGCTCGGGCGCGTTCCAGTCCATGACGGTCGTGTGAATCTGGAACGGCAGGCCGGCCGCCTTGCAGTTCTTCATGCCATCGACTGCGCCCTGCCAGCCGCCTGGGAACGAGCGGAACTTGTCGTGCTTTGCCGCGTCGAGCGAATCGAGCGAAATACCCATGGCGCGCGCGCCCGCGGCTTTGAGGTCGCGTGCCATCTGCGGCGTGATCAGCGTGCCATTCGTGCCGAAGACGGGGAACAGGCCGAGGCTGTCGGCAAATTTCACGAGCTCGAGGATGTCCGGCCGCATGAGCGGCTCGCCGCCCGAGAAAATCATAATCTGGAAGCCTGCGCGCTTGATTTCGGTCAGGAGCTTTTTCGCGTCCGCCGTCGAGAGCTCGTCCTCGGCCTTGCAGCCCGCATCGCGGTAGCAATGAGCGCAGTACATGTTGCAGGCGTTCGTCACATTCCAAGAGACAATGTTCATAAGCCGATCTCCTCATCCGTCAGGTAGCAGGCCGGGTCGGACGCCCAGAAGTCGCCCGTGACCGCCTCTGCGCGCGTGCGGAAATTGCCGTTACAGCGATCCAGCCACTTGCATTTCGCGCAGCGTCCTTTGAGCAGCGGCTTGCGGTCTTTGAGCCCCGCCATGATGGGGTTCGTGACGTCCTGCCAGATGTCGCCGAACGCGCGCTCGCGCACGTTGCCGAAGGTATGGTGCTGCGTGAACTGGTCGGGATGGACATAGCCGAGGGGATCGACCTCGCCGAACGCGATGCCAGAGCGGTTGCCGCCATTCATCGAGAGATACTTCATGATTTGCTCGGCGGCCGCATCATCGCCCGCTTCTTTTGCCTTGAGGTACATATAGATGCCGTCGCAGTGGTTGTCGACGGTCAGGATTTCTTTCTGGAGGCCGCGTGCCTCGTAGTCCTTCGTGCGGCGGATGATCGTGTCCATCGCCGCGCGCGATTCCTCGTGCGTGAGGTCGTCGTGCACCATGGCCTCGCCGCGGCCGCTGTAGACGAGATGGTAGAAGCAGACGCGGTTGATGTTCTCGGCTTCGATGAAATCGAAAATCTTGTCGAGCTCGCGCGCATTGTGCTGGTTGATGGTGAAGCGCAGGCCGACGCGCTGGCCCACGGCGACGCAGTTCTCGATGCCCTTCATCGCCTTTTCATAGGCGCCGGGGGCGCCGCGGAACTTATCGTTCACATCCTTGAGGCCATCGAGCGAAATGCCGACATAGCCGACGCCGATGTCCTTGATGCGCTGCGCGACGCCCTTCGTAATCAGCGTGCCGTTCGTCGAAAGCGTCGGACGCACGCCAGCCTTTGCCGCATAGTCCGCGAGCTCGAAGAAGTCCGGGCGAATCAACGGCTCGCCGCCCGAGAACAGCAGCACGGGCACATGGAACGCCGCGAGATCGTCGATGAATTTCTTCGCCTCGTCCGTTGTGAGCTCGTCCTTGTATTTTTTCGCATCGGACTTCATATAGCAGTGCATGCACTTGAGGTTGCACGTCTTCGTCGAGTTCCAGACGACGACGGGGCCGACGCCCTCGGACGCGCCATTCCGCATGGTATGCGCAGATTTCGTATAGCGCAGGCGGTCGCCGAAATAGTCCCGCGCGAACAGCAGTTTCGTCACACTGATCATAGATATGAAAACTCCCCTACAAATTTATTCCTTTGATTCCATGCCGCCGAGCAGCAGGCGGAACTTCTGCTCGAAATTCTCGCGGAACGGCACGTCCGCGCGGCTGAACGCCGCCGACTGGAACGTCGAGTGCAGCATCTCCGCGATGATGGGCGCAGAGACGTCACTGCGGATCGAGCCCTCGGCCTGCCCTTCCTCGATGATGCGGAGGAACAGGTCTTTCACCTGCGGCGCGCGGCTCGGCGCCCCGGCAGCGCCTTCCGGCTTCGCCGCCGGCGGCTTGCCCACCCCTGCCGCCATCGGGTGGCCGCCCTTTCCGCCGTGGCCACCGACGGAGAGGAACAGCGCAAGCACGTACTGGTTCTCGTCCAAGAGCTGCGCCATGAGGTGGCAGCCCTCCGTCAGCCGCTTGCATGCCGCTTCGCCCGCGTCCTTCATCTGCGCGAGCTTGTCCGTCACTTCCCGCAGGAGATTCGCGAGGAGCTGCATGAGGATTTCCTCTTTCGACGAAAAGTAATTGTAGAACGTCCCGACACCGAGCCCGGCCGCCTCCATGATAGCCGCGATGGATGCGTCCTTGTAGCCCTTGCGGATGAATTCCTGCTTCGCTGCCTCGAGGATGGCCTTGCGATAAACGACCTTCTTCTGCTCGCGCGTGAGCTTCTTTCCTTCCATGCGACAGCGCCTCCTTCCACATTCGTGAATTCTATTCATATTTTACCCTCTCCCGCCCGTCCGCGCTACCCCTTGAACAAAAATTTTTCGTGCCTGCATATTTTGCTTGACAAACAGCGCGGCGACGGATATACTATTTATTGTTGATTGCAGAGATGCGAGAGACATGGCCCAGTAGCTCAGCTGGATTAGAGTATTTGACTACGAATCAAAGGGTCGAGGGTTCGAATCCCCCCTGGGTCACCATTTGAAAATGAAACCGCCACGGCGTAGGTCGCGGCGGTTTTTTCGTGTGCGAAGGGCTAGCAACAAAAAGGCCCCCTCTAGAGGGGGGCTGTCAGCGAAGCTGACTGGGGGAGTAGTTGGGAGCTGGAGACAAACAAGCATGCGCCATGTTGCTAAAGGACTTTAGCAACGACAGCATACTCGTTCGGCTACAGCATCCTACTACTCCCACCACCGCTTCGCGGTCCCCCTCCCTCTAGAGGGAGGCTGAAGTTTGAATGACTTTGTCGCTTAACTTAATGACATTGCCCCTCTAGAGGGGGCTGAAACATCATTCTCCGATCGCGCCGTCCGGCAGCTGTGCGAGTGCGGCGAGGAGTTCTTCCTTGCTCACGGCGTACGTGCCGAGCTTTGCGACGACGACGCCGGCGGCGAAGTTCGCGAGGAACGCGGCCTCGCGTGCCGGCAGGCCGCCGGCGAGGCCCATGGCGAAGACGGCGATGACGGTGTCACCAGCGCCCGAGACATCGAAGACTTCCTGGGCGCGCGTCGGGATGTGCATCGTGCGCTCATCCTGCACAAGCGAGAGGCCGGCCTCCGAGCGCGTGACGATGAGGTTGCGGAGCTTGTATTTGCGCATGGCGTAATGCGCGGCGCGCTCGACGGCCTCATCCTTGTTGCGGATGGGCTCGAGCAGCACTTCGTTGATTTCCTTGAGGTTCGGCGTCAGGTAGTCCGCATGCGCGTACTTCGACCAATTGCTGCCTTTCGGGTCGATGAGCACGGGCACGCCGTGTGCGTGCGCCGTCTTGATGATGTACTGGCAGAACGACTCCGTGCACGTGCCTTTGTCATAGTCCGAAAGCACGATGGCATCGAGGCTCTCGCTGAGCTTCTGCGCGATGTAGTTCTGCAAGCGCGCGATGTAGACGACATCCGGCGGCGTCGTCTCCTCGAAGTCGAGGCGCAGCATCTGCTGGTGGCCGCCGATGACGCGCAGCTTCGTCGTCGTCGGGCGGTCCGTGTGGACGAGCCCGCGGAAGTCGATGCCCCGCGCCGTGAGTTTTTCTTCCAGGCTCTGGCAGTGGTAGTCCTCGCCGACATAGCCCGCAATCGACGTGCGGCAGCCGAGCCGCGCGAGGTTGTGCGCGACGTTCGCCGCGCCGCCGAGCGTCTCCTTCTGCGACGTGACGTGCGTGATGGGCACAGGCGCCTCGGGCGAGATGCGGTTGACCTCGCCGTAGTAGTACTTGTCGAGCATGACGTCGCCGACGACGAGGATGTTGCACTTCGCCGCGCGCTCCGCGACGAACGAACTGAGTTCTTGTTTGTCCATAAAATCCTCCGATACATGCAGTTTCCTACATTATATCGGATTTCTCACCGATACTCAAGGTTCCGCGTCGAGTTGCGGACCTCTTCGCTGACGGGCAGCGAGGCCTCGTAGCGGCGGATGATGACGTTCGTCGTCAGGACGCCCGCGAGCAGCACGATGGCCGCAAGCAGGATGACGCGGGCCGCGCTGTCATCGCTGTCGCCATCCCCGCCGAAGAGGCCGCCGAGCCCCTGCTGGACGCTGTCGAGCGCCGGGCCGAAGCTCTGGATGGCGTTGTACGTGTTGTAGGCCGTCGCAAACGTGTTCCAGCCCGCGACGCCGAGGTTCATGAGCGATTTTTCGCGCGCCGCCACTATCCACGACTGGATTGTGATGACGATAGCCGAGCCCAGGAGCGGGATGATAATCATGATGTACATGAGGCTCAGCAGCACGCCGAGCATCGCTGGCGGCAGGTAGCCCGTCGAAACAGCGATGTAAGCGACGATGAACGCATAGACATACGTGAAGCCGATGGCCGACTGGATGGCGCCCGCCCAGGCGACGACGCGGATCCAGCCGCCGATGGCCTTCGTCTCCGCCCAGACGCGCCCGACATTCCGGGCGTTCAGGAAGCTGATGACGAGGTTGAGACCGAGAACGAGAATGAGCATACCCATAAAATCAAGTCCTTTCTTTATTTGCTTTGGCCCCCTCTAGAGGGGGCTGTCAGCGAAGCTGACTGGGGGGAGTAGTTAGGTGCTGAAGACAGGCAAATATACAGAACATTGCTAAAGACTTTAGCAACAACTGCATTCTTGTCAGGCTATCGCATCTTACTACTCCTTCCACCGCTTCGCGGTCCCCCTCCCTCTAGAGGGAGGCTGAAATACCGTTACGCTACGCTTTCCGCTGCTTTCTGCCGGCTGGCCTTCCAGTGGCCGACGGCGCAGACGAAGACGGCGAGCAGTGCGGGCAGCACGTAGTGTCCGGCACTGCCGAAGACCGCGAACGCACTCGTGACCGTCTCACCGAGCGCACCATCTGCGAGGAACATCTTGCCCGACGTCCAGCCGATGATGGCCGCGCCGACGTACATGAGTGCCGGGAAGCGGTCCATGATGGCGCCCAGGAGGCTGCTGCCCGCGACGACAATCGGGATGCTGATGAGCAGCCCTGCCGCGACGAGCAGGAAATGGCCCTGCGCCGCGCCCGCAATCGAGAGCACGTTATCGAGGCTCATGGCCGCGTCGGCGACGATAATCGTCTTGACTGCCGCCGCAAGCGAGTGCGCCGCCTCGATGTGCGCGCCCTCACCCGCCTTGTGCGCCGGTGCCAGAAGCCCGATGGCAATCGGCAGCAGGATGAGCCCGCCGAGCGCCTGCAGGAACGGGATGGTCAGCAGCTCGACCGCGATGAACGTCAGCGCGATGCGGATGACGACCGCGCCGCCCGTGCCGATGAAGATAGCTTTTTTCCGCTCCTCATGCGGCAGCTTGTTCGCCGCCATCGCGATGACGACGGCATTGTCGCCCGCGAGCGCGAGATCCATGACGACAATCGAGCCAAGGGCCATGAAGAATTCCATCGAAAAAGTTTCCATAAAAGGGTGCTCCTTTCCAAAAATAACTCCCCTGGAAACGAAAAGAGACCTCCACATGGTATCTGTTTCCAGGTATCATGCGAAAGTCTCACCTATTGCAGAATCGCAACGCCGATGCCAGCCCGTGCGGGCAGTGATTGTTGACACCGGCCTCCGAGGTTACTCCCCTTCGCTATTCACTTCTTGCCCCTGAGTATAGCAGTCAGCTGTCACGCTGTCAAGAGCAAGCACATACGTCCCGCCGAAAATAACCGCAGGTCCTATTTCGTTGCAGCACTCAACGAATACAAATTATTTAATGAAACGTTTATTATTCATTTATTGCACAATAATCGGTAAAACATATACTGTCTTCTGTAAGGACAAGCTATCCCACTTCTACTTACACGATATGCGGTCCATCCCATCCGCATGTCGGACACATTCTTTACTCAATTTTACAACATATTTCCTAGGCAGATGCCAGCTGGACCTTCCCAATCCAGCGGGCATCTGCTTTTCTTTTTTTTCTATTTCAGAGATACGACTCGAACCGTGCGAAGTCGCAGACATGCACCATGCGGCCGTCGACTTCGAGGATGCCCTCGTGCGCCATAGCGCCGAGCTCGCGCGAAAGCGATGGCCGCGCGACGGCGAAATAGGCCGCGAGCGTCTCGCGGCTTTCCGTGAGCCTCGCCGTGCCCTTCTCGTCAAGATGCTCCGCGAGGAAGCGCACAATCTTCTCGCGCAGCGTGCCGGACGCGAGCACCTGGATGCGGCTATGCATATAGTAAGCTTTCTGCGCGAAGATGCGCATGAGGCTGCGCTGCACGCAGAGCGCGGGCCGCGAGAGGTCGCCGCCCGCGAGCGAGAACAGGCTGCTCGCGATTTCGAGCACCTCGGCGCGCGTCGCCGCCTCGACATACATGTCGTAGGGCCTCCCGAGCACTTCATAGACTTCGCCGAACATCTCGCCCGCCCCGCTGACTTCCGAAAGGAAAATCTGCCGCCCAGAAAACGTATCTTTCTTGATAACAAGCGTGCCAGAGAGCAGGAGGTAGAGTCCGCGCGGCTGCTCGCCGTCGCGGAAGACGATGCCGCCTTTTGCAAACGACCGCCGCCGCACCTGGCTCGAAGCGAGCAGCGCGCGCACATCCTCGTCCGTCATGCCATGTGCGAGGCTCGATGATTTCACAATGTCGAAAATTTCCTGTTTCATCGGATACGCTCCATTTCGAAAAGGAAAACCATTTCAAAAAAAAGAAAAATGGTACGAAAAAGGCGTTACAAGAAGTTCCTGTAACGCCTGAATGTCCTGGTGCTCACTGAGGGACTCGAACCCCCGACCCCCTCCATGTGACGGAGATGCTCTACCAACTGAGCTAAGTGAGCTTGTCAACAGAAAGAATTATACTACAGCCAAACGGAAAAGTCCACACTTTTTTCAAAAACTTGCATCATGTTTGCGATACAGCCCGCTTTGTCCTATACTACAGGGAGAACAAAGCAGAACAGCAGGAAGGATGGAATCAAAATGAAAGATGTTCTCGATGTCCACATGCATACGATTGCGAGCGGCCATGCCTACAGCACCGTGCGCGAGATGATCACGGTCGCAAAGGAGCGCGGCCTCGAGCTCGTCGGACTCTCCGAGCACGGTCCGGCGATGGAGGGAAGCTGCGGACAGATGTATTTCTGCAATTTCAAGGTCATCCGACAGGCAGACTTTGGCATCCGCGTCATGATGGGCGCCGAGCTCAACATCATGGACTACGCGGGCTCTGTCGACCTGCCCGCCCAGCGCCTGCGCGGCCTCGACTACGCCATCGCGAGCCTGCACGACAATGTCATCGACCCGGGCACGCGCGAGGAGAACACGGCCGCCATCCTCGGCGCGATGCGGAATCCTGCCGTGAATATCATCGGCCACCCCGACAATCCCGTCTATCCCGTCGATTTTGACGCCCTCGCCCGCGCGGCGAAAGAGCAGCATGTCCTGCTCGAGATCAACAACAGCTCGTACAAGCCGAACGGCAGCCGCAGCGGCTCCGAGCCCTATGGGCGCCAGCTCCTCGCGGCCTGCAAGCAGCACGGCACGGCCGTCATTTGCGGCAGCGACGCCCACATCGACCTCGACGTCGGCACGCATGCATACAGCTGGAAGCTCATCGAAGCGTGCGGTTTCCCGGAGGAGCTCGTCGTCAATACGAGCGTGGAGAAGTTCGAGTCTTTTTTACACGTCCGGTAACTGCCAGTCGATCGGCGTCTCGCCGCAGCTTTCGAGGAACTGGTTGACGCGCGAGAACGGACGGCTGCCGAAGAAGCCACGGTTCGCGGAGAGCGGGCTCGGATGCGGGGATTCGACGATGTAGTGGCGCGGGTTCGTGATCATGGCTTTCTTCTTGCGCGCCGGCGTGCCCCAGAGGATGAAGGCCATCGGCTTTTCGCGCTCGTTGAGGAGCTCGATGATGCGGTCGGTGAACTGCTCCCAGCCCTGGTTGTGATGGGAAAATGCCTGATGCTCGCGGACGGTCAGGACGGTGTTTAAAAGCAGGACGCCCTGATCGGCCCAGGGCTTGAGGCAGCCGTTGTTCGGGATGGTGCAGCCGAGGTCGTCGTGGAGCTCCTGGAAGATGTTCTTGAGGCTCGGCGGCGGCTCGACGCCGGGCAGGACGGAGAACGAGAGGCCGTGCGCCTGGCCGGGGCCATGGTAAGGGTCCTGGCCGAGGATGACGACTTTCGTATCCGCGTAGCTCGTGTAGTGGAGCGCGTTGAAGATGGCGTACATGTCGGGGTAGACGCGCGTCGTGCGGTATTCGTGGATGAGGAATTGCCGCAGCTTCTTGTAGTAGGGCTTCTCGAGCTCAGGCGTCAGGAGAGGGGCCCAGTCGTTGTGGAAGATTTCCATGTGGGTGTGGTCCTTTCTTTAGTTCGTGGTCGCGAAGGTTTATTCGTGGTCGCAGTCGGGCGGGGGCTTCGGGCCGACTCGCTCAGCGACGAATCTTCCCTCGCGATTTCATGGGGTTCGATAGATGCCGAAAGAGATGCTTTCAACATGACTTTTTGTTTCTTTCGGCGCCGCTCGGATGTTCATCGCTTCGCTCACTGTCCCAAAGTCCCCGCCCTCCCGAAGGTTACGCAATTGCACGCGAAGCTATTTTTATGGCTCCCTCTCAGAGGGAGCTGTCGAGCGAAGCGAGACTGAGGGAGTCTCACAAGCTAGGCGCTTTCAATTCCAGATTGTTGCTTACGCGGGCTGCGAAAATTCTTATTTCCGCAGATACTCCGCAAACGTCACGCCCGGTGTTTTTGCCGGGCTTTTTTTGATGCAGGCAAAGCCATCGAGCGGCGGGAAGAAGGTGTCAGCAGGCGGTGTCGCGGCGACTTCGGTCAGGAGGATGCGGCGGGTGTATGGGAGGAGCTGATGGTAAAGCGTGCCGCCACCGATGAGCCAGAAGGGGCGATGGGGGCGCTCGCGATGCAGCTGCTCAAGCAGCACGGAGAGTTGGCTGAGATTGGAAACGTGCTTTAGATGGGGCGTGCCATTTGTCCGGCCTGTGCTCCCGACTACTCCCCCCGCCGCTATCGCGGCCCGTCCCCCCTCTGGGAGGGGGGCTTCTATAGACCCTGACATCACAACGTTGGTGCGCCCGGCGAGCGGCTTTTTGCCGAGGCTCTCCCATGTCTTCCTGCCCATGATGACGACGCTGCCTTCCGTCTTTGTCTGCTGCTTGAAGAACGCCATATCTTCTGGAATGTGGAACAGCAGCCTGCCGTCTTTTCCGAGGCCGCGATCCGCGCTGATGCAGGCGATGCTCTGGAGCGGCCAGGGGTCGGCGAGCTCGTCGCTTTTCTTCACGCCTTGCCCGGCGTTCTTTTCACACCAGTCGGCAATGGGACGCCCTTCGAGGATGAGGCCGGGCTCGATTTCCCGCAGCGGTTCGAGGACGAAGGCACGTTCGAGCAGGTACGGATGCGGCAGGCGGAGTTCGGGCGTATTTCGGTGGATATTTCCCGCATAGACGAGGTCGATGTCGATGGTCCTTGCGCCCCAATGCTCGTGCCGCACGCGGCCGAGGGTCTGCTCGATGGCCTGAGTCTCGTGCAGCAGCGCTTCGGGGGCGAGGGTCGTTTCGAGCTCGACGGCGCCGTTGAGGAAAGGAGGCTGGTCCGTCTTTCCCCACGGGGCCGTCTCATAAAAAGAGGACGCTGCCAGGAGGCGCGTCCCCGAGAGCCCCGCGAGGCGCCGGATGGCTTCGCGGAGCGTCGCTGCTCTGCGGCCGAGGTTGGCGCCGATGGAGAGGCGGATATTCATGCTTTCTGATCCCCCTGGGCACGGCGGATCGTGATGGCCGCGTCCTGGAAATCGCCCGGAATCGGGGCGGCCGGCTTGTGCACGGTGACTTCGACGGCACGCACTTCCGGGTAGCGGCCGAGGATGAGGTCGGCGATGTGCTCGGCGATGGCCTCGATGAGGTGGAAGCGCTGGCCTTCGACGACGCTCTTGACGATTTCGAAAACGGCCGCATAGTTGACGGTATTCTTGAGCTCGTCGCTCTTGCCCGCCGAATGGAGCGAGAGCGAGAGCGTGACATCGACGTAGAAGTCCTGCCCCTGCTCGCGTTCTTCGTTGAGGCAGCCGTGATAGCCGTAGAATTTCATGCCCGAAAGGGCAATCTTGTCGAGCTTTTCATTTGTTTTCTGCATATTTCTCACGTCCTAGGATGAAGTCTGTCATGCGGCACATGCGTGCGATGGGGCGCACGTCGTGGACGCGCACCATGTCGGCGCCTTTCGTGATGGCGACGACGCACGAAGCGCCCGTGGCCTCCATGCGCTCATCGACGGGCAGGCCGAGCGTATCGCCGATGAAGCGCTTGCGGCTCGAGGCGAAGAGCATCGGGTAGCGCACGCCGCCCACGGTCAGCAGTTCTTCGAGGCGGCGCTGCACGAGGAGGTTCGTCGCCGTGTCCTTGCCAAAGCCGATACCGGGGTCGAGCAGGATGTCCGCGTCCTGCACGCCCGCGTCATGCGCGATGGCGAGGGATTTCTGGAAGAAGGCCTGCATGGCGTCGATGACGTCCCCGTCATACGATTTGCCCTGCTGGTTGTGCATGACGATGACGGGGCAGTGCGCCTGCGCGGCGACGTCCGCCATCGCGCCCTTGCGCTCACCCGCGTACTGGAGGCCCCAGATGTCGTTGAGGATATGCGCGCCCATCTTGAGCGCTTTCGCAGCCGTCTCCGCATGATATGTATCGACGGAGATAGGCACGGGGCAAGCTGGGATGATCTGCTCCAAAAGCGGCAGCAGGCGCGCCTGCTCCTCCGCTGGCGTCAGCGCCGCCGAGCCCGGCCGCGTGGATTCTGCGCCGATGTCGATGAGGTCCGCGCCGTCCGCGGCCATCTCGCGCATGTGCGCAAGCGCCGTCTCGGCCGTGTCATAGCGGCCGCCGTCGGAAAAGGAGTCCGGCGTGACGTTGAGGATGCCCATGACGAGCGTGCGGCGGCCGACGGTCAGCGTCTTGCCGTCGGGAAAGGTATAGGTGTGGATGGGGCAAAAAGTCATCAACATTCCTCCTTGTGAACCAAGAGTGTCCATGCCTGCCGGGCGAGCTGGGGATTCGTCGCAAACGCGCCCGTCGTCTCGCTCGTGGTGGTTTCGGTGCCGTAGGTGCCGCCTTCGCGGAGCGTCATGCAGAGCTGGCGGGCGTGGCAGACGGCGAGGACGCCGGTCGCGCCGAGGCCGCGCTGGACGGCGCCGGCGATATCGTGCGTCAGGCGTTCCTGCAGCTGCGGGCGGTGCGCGGCAATGGCCACGGACTCGACGAAGTGCGTGAAGCCTGCGATGCGGCCGTCCTTCGGCTGATAGACGATGTCAACCGTGCCGAAGAACGGCACGAGATGATGCTCGCACATCGAGAAGAACGGGATGCTCTGCACGGCGACAAGCCCCGAGCTCCCGGCCTCGAGTGGCTCGCCGAACGCTTCGGCGGCATCCCGCCCGAGGCCGTCAAAGAGGTATGCATACATCTCCGCGACGCGCATCGGCGTCTTTTCCATCCCCGCGGCATCCGTCTCCACGCCGAGCGCCGCGAGAAATTCGCGCACGGCATGTTCTGCGCGCATGGCATCGATTGCCATCGCAACCACCTGCTTCCAGATTCTCTTCGAATCTTCTGATATTCTTCTATTTTATAACGCATAATCATGGCCGTCAATCATTTCTGCGCGCAATCATTCGATTTAGTTATCGTTATCCCATTCAGGCAGGAATCGGCTCCGATGAAATCGAATACAGAAAGAAGAATCAAGCCACACACATCAAAAAATACAAAGAGGGGGCATCATCATGCTCAAGAAAGAAATGACGCGCGAGGCCATGCTCGACGCGCTCGAACAGGATTACCACGGCCTCATGAATCTCGGCGACATCTACGGCGCCCGCGGCGTCGAGACCGCCATCGACACGATTCATCTCTACGAGCAGGCGCTCCGGCTCGCCTGCGAGGAAATCCAGAAGAACCGCGCCCAAAAATTCATCGATACGAAGACCACATCCGAAATCTTCGACGAGTATATCGGGTACGCGAAGTCGACGGATTACGGAGAGGATAGCGAGCACTAAAAAAATCCTGCGAAAGGAATCACTCCTTTCGCAGGATTTTTTCGTGCAGATTGTTCAGACGTACCTTCGACACACCCCCAGTCAGCTTCGCTGACAGCCCCCTCGGAGAGGGGGCCTAGGGTTGATTGGCTTCGCGCCAGTTCGAAAGGTGACGTATCACTCCGCGATGCCCGGGGTTGTCATAGCTTTCGGGCTCAGGATGTGGTTCATGCGCTCCTTCGTCAGGATGCCTTTCTCGAGGATGACCTGGCGGATGGGCTTGCCCGTATTGTAGGCTTCTTTCGCGAGCATCGCGCTGTTCTCGTAGCCGATATGCGGCAGGAGCGCCGTCACGACGCCGACGCTGCGGTCGAGCCATGCCTTGCAGTGCTCTTCGTCGGCTTCGAGGCCGATGAGCAGCTTATCGACGAACGTGTTGACGGCATTCGTCATGCAGTTCATCGCCATGAAAAGGTTGTGCGAGATGACCGGCTCCATGACATTGAGCTCGAACTGGCCGTTCTCGACGCCGAGCGTGACGGCCGCGTCATTCGCGATGACCTGGTAGCATGCCTGGTCAAGGACTTCGGCGATGACGGGGTTGACTTTGCCCGGCATGATCGACGAGCCCGGCTGACGCTTCGGCAGCTTCACTTCGGAGAGGCCGCAGCGCGGGCCGCTCGCCATGAGGCGGAAGTCGTTCGCCATCTTGATGAGCACGAGCGCCGTCGTCTTCATGGCCGCCGAGACATCGGCGAACGCATCCGTGTTGTTCGTCGCGTCGATGAGGTTTTCCGCCGTCTCGTAATGCTCGCCCGTGACCTCGCTGAGCTTCTGCGCGACGAGCGGGATGTACTGCGGCTCGGCGTTGAGGCCCGTGCCGACGGCCGTGCCGCCCATGTTGATGACGTGGACGCCTTCGCGCGCCTGCTCGATGCGGCGGATGCCGCGGCGGACGGCGGATGCATACGAGCCCATTTCCTGGCCGAGCGTGATGGGCACGGCATCCTGCAGGTGCGTGCGGCCCATCTTGAGGACGTCCTTGAACTCGACGGACTTCTTGTCGAGCTCGTCAGCGAGGCGCGTCAGCGAGGCGATGAGCTTCTTCGACTTGCGATTGATGCAGACCTTGATGCCCGTCGGGAACGAGTCGTTCGTCGACTGCGCCATGTTCGCGTGGTTGTTCGGGGAGATGAGGTCGTAGCGGCCTTTCGCCTCGCCGAGGAATTCGAGTGCGCGGTTCGAGAGCACTTCGTTCATGTTCATGTTGATGGACGTGCCCGCGCCGCCCTGGATCGGATCGACGGGGAACTGGTCGAGCAGCTTGCCGCCGATGATTTCGTCGGCCGCCTGGATGAGCGCCATGCCGATGCGGCCCGGCAGGCGGCCCGTCTCCATGTTCGCAAGCGCAGCAGCCTTCTTCACCATCGCGATGGACTGGACGAAGTCGGGATCGATTGTCTGGCCCGTGATGTGGAAATTGTCGATGGCGCGCATCGTCTGCACGCCGTAGTAGACATCCTCCGGCACTTCGAGTTCACCGATGAAATCATGTTCCTTGCGCATCTTCCTGCACCCTTTCTTTTTGTGGGGAATCACTGGCGAAATCCGCTCCCCATCTTGCGCATCTTTTCTGTTCTATCGTCGTCGTCAAATCCTCGACGTAGCTCTGCTACGCCTGCGGTTTGCCTCCTAGATAGAAGCAGAAAATCTGCTGCAATCTGGCGACCGTCTTTCACCAGCGACTCCCCTCCCGGGCCTCCGCCCGTCCGATAAAAGCTTTTCAGAAAAACACAAAACGAGCTGCAAGAACGCCCGACCCCATTGTCTCTGCGTTCTCCGCTCGTTTCTTTTTCTCTCTTTCTGGCTTCATTGTATCATGTATACAGGATACACGCAAGACTTTTCCGAACAAAATTTTGAGGAATTTTTGGGCGGCTGGCACATAGATTTTCGCACCCGCGGAAGATATAATGTGCTGTTTGTTTTGACGTACAGGGGACTCCCACCACCGCTTCGCGGTCCCCCTCCCTCTGAGAGGGAGGCTATGGATGCGGTATACACAAAAGGCTGTGCATAACTCTGGCGGATTTGCGCCATTGTTGTGCACAGCCTTGCCGAGTTATCCACTTTTCAAGGGAAAAGGTGGATAACTCTGTGGATAACTTGCCTTATTTGCGATTTTTTCAATAAATGGACTTGTAGATGTCTTCGATCTCCGGCTGGGTGACGTCGCGCGGGTTGCCCGGGGTGCAGGCGTCGGCCATGGCGGATTTCGCGAGGAACGGGATGTCCTCTTCCTTGACGCCGAGCTCGGAGAGCTTGCGGGGGATGCCGACGTCGTCGGCGAGCTGCTGGACGGCGTCGATGGCGGCTTTGCGCGCATCTTCCGTCGAAAGGCCGTCCACGTCTTTCACGCCCATCGCGCGGGCGATTTCGCGATAGCGGTCGCCGGTTGCAGGCGCGTTGAATTTCAGCACGGGCGCCAAAAGAATCGCGCAAGCCATGCCGTGCGGGATGTCATAGACGGCCGAGAGCGGATGCGCCATCGAGTGGTCGATGCCGAGGCCGACGTTCGAGAAGCCCATGCCCGCGATGTACTGGCCGAGCGCCATTTCCTCGCGCGCCTTCGGGTCGCCCTTGACGGACTGGCGCAGGTTCTTGCTGATGATCTCGATGGCCTTGAGGTGCATCATGTCCGTGAGCTCCCACGCGCCCTTCGTGATGTAGCCCTCGATGGCGTGGACGAGCGCGTCCATGCCGGTCGAGGCGCAGAGCTTCGGCGGCATCGAGGCGACCATGTCAGCATCGACGATTGCGACGACCGGGATGTCATGCGGGTCGGCGCAGACGAATTTGCGATGGCGCTCCGTGTCCGTGATGACATAGTTGATTGTGACTTCGGCCGCCGTGCCGCTCGTCGTGGAGACGGCGATGATCGGCATGGCCTTGTGCTTTGTCGGCGAAGCGCCTTCGAGGCTGCGGACGTCAGCGAACTCCGGGTTCGTCATGATGATGGCGATGGCCTTGCTCGTGTCGATGGCCGAGCCGCCGCCGATGGCCACGAGGAGGTCTGCGCCTGCCGCCTTGCAGGCCGCGACACCTTCCTGCACGTTCTCGATGGTCGGATTCGCCTTGATCTTGTCATAGATTTCGTAAGCGATGCCCTCTTTGCCCAAAAGTTCCGTCACCTTCGTCGCGACCTTGAACTTGATGAGGTCCTTGTCCGTGACGACGAGCACTTTCTTCGCGCCGCGCCCGCGCACTTCGGGGACGATCTCCTTGATCGCGCCAGGGCCGAAATACGATGTCTCGTTGAGGATGATGCGGTTTGTCATGATGAAATTTCTCCTGTTCTTGGCTGTATTTTCTGTCTGGTATTCTGTGTTTGCTTCTTTTTCATCCAATTCATACTATAAGTTCTTTTTTGCACTTTGTCAAGAACAAAAAATACAGAACACAACAGGACTTTCCCAGAGATGGGTCGAATAAAATAGGAAGAAACTCGTTCCCAAGACGAGGTTCGTCACCCATGCATTGATACGGCACCGATACAGGAGGTCTCTCCTCATCATGAAACGTCTTCCTCTCCGCGATCTGCGGCCCGCGTTCGCGCTGCTGCTCTCCGCGTTCTTCCTCGCCCTCGTCATCCTGCCCGTTCCCGTCTTTGCCGCCCGCGTCTCGCGCGCCACGACGGCGTCGCGCGTGCGCATCGGCGTCGTGCGTCCGGCACTCGCGCAAGACGTCGCGAGCGCCCTCTTTTCCCAGCAGACGGCCTACCTCATCGAGCTCTCGAAATACACGGACTGGGACTTCGACGTCATCGAGCTCTCGCCCGAAGAAGTCGGCGACGCCCTGCTCGCGGGCCAGATTGACCTCGCGATGCCGATGGAGCTCCACATCCATGACACCGAGCATTTCGCCTCGTCCCGGCCGACTGCGCTGCGCGACCTCATCGGCCTCTACAGCCGCCCGGGCGACGACCGCTTCGCGGCAGCTGACCAGGACCTCGCCGTGCTCGAGAGCGCCCGCATCGGCCTTGTCGAGAGCCGTCCCGACCTGCTCGCTCCGTTCGAAAAATTCTGCCAGGACAACGACCTCGCTGTGACGTCCGTCTCCTTCGCCAGCGACCCCGAGGCGCACGCCGCGCTCGCGGACGGCACCATCGACCTGCTGCTCGACGCCGCAACGGCAAGCGATGAGCAGGAATCGTTCGTCATCGCTCTCGATTCCATGCCGATGGCCATCGCGGGCCTGCGGCAGAACAGTGGCCTGCTCGGCGTCATCGACGACGCGAATGCAGCGCTCGAAGCGCAGAGCCCGCGCTTTTCCGAGCTCGCCCGCCAGCAGTTCGAAGACCGCACGCGCCGCCTCGTCACGCATTTCACGCCCGCCGAGCAGCAGCTCATCGAGAGCCTGCCGACGCTCCACGTCGTGCTCGCGCAGGACGACGCGGACATCACGCTCGACCGCGAAATCCTCTCCGCCGTCTGCAAGAGCGCCGGCATCTCCATCGATTTCATCACGGCCGCGAACGCGAGCGAGGCCCGCACGATGGTCGAGGACGGCAAGGCCGACCTGCTGCTCGACATCTACACGCCGAACTCGGATACGACGGGACTCTACTACACCGACCCCGTCTACACGCAGGAATACATCCTCGTCGGCCGCGACGGCGCGTACGTTCCAAAGAAAGGCGCCATCGCCACGCCGAGCCTCCAGCCGTCCTTCATCGATGCCGTGCGGCAGCGGTTCCCGGACTGGACGGTCCTGCCGACGCCTGACGAGCAGCACGCGCTCGCCGCCGTCTCGAACGGCCGCACGAACCTCGCGCTGAGCTCCGTCGTCTCCATGCAGGCCACGCGCAACCTCATCCTCTACCCGAACCTCGTGCTCGTCCCGTCAGAAAACCGCATCCTCATCGGCACGAGCCTCGCCATCTTCTCGCTGAGCTACTTCGTCACGTTCTACCCGCTCCAGACCGGCCTCCTGATGGGCGGCATCCTGCTGCTCATCTGCCTTGCCATCTTCCTGCGCACGACGCTCGACCGCCGCCGCATCGCCGCCGTCCAGCACGCCGCGCTCGAAGCCTACAAATACAAGTCCCAGATCGACCCGCTGACGGGCCTCTACAACAAGACCGCCACGCGTGAACTCATCGAGCACTTCCTGCTCGAACCGCCCGCGCCCGGCCACTGCCATGCCTTCCTCATGATGGATCTCGACCACTTCAAGGCCGCGAACGACCTCTGCGGCCACGACTTCGGCGACGAAATCCTCATCTCCTTTGCCAAGAGCCTGCGCACCATCGTGCGCGACCG
Organism: uncultured Veillonellaceae bacterium; assembly: GCA_900318215.1. GTDB lineage: Bacteria > Bacillota > Negativicutes > Selenomonadales > Selenomonadaceae > Selenomonas_C. The sequence goes on along the minus strand of ONJV01000012.1, from coordinate 1,733 downwards.
CGACCTCATCGGCCGCTTCGGCGGCGACGAATTCGTCATCTTCCTCAAGAACTGCACGCGCGAAGCCATCCCGCGCATCGCGGGCGACCTCAACCGCGCCGCCACGCTCGTCGACGAGCGCTCGCGCATGACGAACCCCGACGCCCAGGCGCACCCCGAGCGCCCGCTCATCACGGTCAGCATCGGCATCGCCATCGCCGCGAGCACGCACGAGACCTACGAAGAAATCTTCCGCAAAGCCGACCACGCCGTCTACTCCGTCAAGGAGAACGGCCGCGGCAACTGGGCGATTTACGGAGAGGACAAGGTTCAGAAATAACAACATCTGCCAGCAACGCAAAAGGGGCGCCCCCGGAATCCATGTTCCGAGGGCGCCCCTTTCCTGTCTGGAAAGCCAGCGTTCTTTATTTATCCGAGCCCCCGAGCACGACCTTCGAGAAGATCAGCAGGGAGACGGCGAAGACGGCGAGGCCGAGGTATTCGGCCGTACCGGCGAAGTCTTTGCCGACGAGGGCGAGCGGAGCATCGCTGCCGCCGCCCGTGACGGAAACGACGATGACGCCCGCGAGCAGGACGCCGATGATGGACTCACCGACGATGAGGCCCGAGGCAAAGAGCGTGCCGCGGCGGTTGCCAGCGGCTTCTGCTTCCTCGCCGCCCTGCGCGCGCAGGTGCTTCCTGAGGAAGTAGCCGAGCACGGCGTCGACGACGAGCGGCGTCTGGACGACCGGCGGCAGGTAGATGCCCATGCCGACCGCGAGCGGCGGCAGGCAGAGGCTCTTCGTGGAGTGCTTGAGGAACTGGTCGATTGCCACGAGCACGACGCCGAGACCGATGCCGATGTAGATGTAGCCCCACTCGAGCGTCGACGAGAAGATGCCCTGCGCGATGGTCGTCATGAGGGCGGCCTGCGGCGCGGCGAGCGCCTGCGCGGGATCCATGCCCGGGCGCGGCAGCGCGCCGGGGAAGCCATACGCTTCATAGAGCAGGTTCAGCACCGGCGCGATGACGAGGGCGCCGACGATGCAGCCCAAGAGCAGCGCGACCTGCTGGCGCCACGGCGTCGCACCGACGAGGTAACCCGTCTTGAGGTCCTGCATGTTGTCGTTCGAGATGCAGGCGATGGCCATGATGATGGACGTCGTGAAAATGGCCGTGGCCGTCGCGAATTTCTCGCCGCCCGGCAGGCTGAAGATGCCGAACGACTGGCAGAGCGCGTACATGACGAGAGATGCCACGATGATCGCGAGGATGCCGATGCCCGAAATCGGGCTCGAGCTCGTGCCGACGAGGCCGGCCATGTAGGCGCAGGCCGCTGCGACGAAGAAGCCCATGAGCACGGCGACGGCGACGCCGACGACCGTGAACGTGAGCGTCTCGCCCATCGGGAGGTTCTCCGGGCTGACGAACGCGTAGAAGATGCAGAGCAGGCCGACGACCGTCACGAGGAACACGAGACCGACGCTCTTCATGCTCATGTCGATGTCCATGCGGTGCTTGCCCTTGTCAGCGTCCGGCATGCGGACGGCCGCGAGGGATTCTTTGACACCGTCGATGACGGGGCGTGCGAGCGTCAGCAGCGTCCACACTGCCGCGACGCCCATGGCGCCGGCGCCGATGAGGCGGACGCTCTGCTGATAGACCGAGCCGGCGAATTTCTGCATCGTCATGCCGTCCGGCAACGCGCTCGTGATCGTGTAGTACGGCACGAAGCCCGCCCACGCGATGAGGAT
>ONJV01000052.1 GCA_900318215.1 uncultured Veillonellaceae bacterium | reverse complement strand
GTCACGATCTTCCTGTCGCTGTTCATCATTGGCACCTTCGTGCTGGGCTCGGCCATGCTCACCAGCCTGGTGGGCGACGTCGAGGACCGCGTGACCATCCAGGCGTTCCTGTCTGACGACGCCGACCGTGCCGACGACGGTTCCCGATATTTCGGAGATGAATGCGGCCAAGCGGTTCGTGCCGGATACGAATGCGTACAACTATGCTTCGCATGACGAAGTCCAGAGTGTGACGCGTTCCGGTCAGGCGGGCCTCGAGTATGCATCGGGCGGCATCAATGTCCTCGGTGAGACGGGGACGCCGGATGTGAAGGTGTCGAGTGCTGACAATGCGGCCATCGGTTTGCAGAATGCGGGCTCGGTCGTCAACCTTTCGGGCGGCGACGCGATGGAGGTCAGCGCTTCGCGCGTCGATCTCACGGGCGGCGATTCGTTCACGATTACGGGCGACACCGAGGTCGTGCGCGACAGCTCGGCGGCCATCGAGTCGGCGGGCGCGCAGACGTACGAGGGCTCGGCAGCGGTCGAGACGGCAGATGCCGGGACGTATGATGGTTCGGCGGCCGTCGAGTCGGCCGGGGCCCGCACGGATCTGCAGTCGACGACGGATGCTTCGTGGCTCTTTGGCGATGAGGCTTCGGCGTCGGAGCGCCAGTCCGGGACATCTTCTTCGTCTGCTTCTTCGGAAGACGAAGGCTCGTCGCTTTTCTCCCGTTCGTATGATGACGACGAGACGGCGGCACGGTCGGCCATTTCGGTGATGACGGCGGACGATACGGAGAGCGCGGAGGACACCGAGGATGCCAAGGACAAGGATAAGGACGAGGAAAGCAAGGATGCGGATTCGTCGGATGCGGCAGATGACAGCTCGATCGGTATCGAGTCGGAGGGCTCTGGCGTGAATGTCGCATCGTAAGACCTTTTTGGGAAGACTGGAAAGGGAGGAAGCTCTTTGAGATACAAAGCCTTGACGGCGACGGTGCTCCTCGGCATGGCAATGGGGGCGCAGGCGCAGGCCGCGCCCTCGCTGTGGGGCCCGGAGCAGGATATCGGCAATCAGACGCCGCGGCCTTCGGCTTCGGTGGAGTTGTGGGAAAATGGGGAAGAAGACCACCAGGTGACGGCGCAGGAGCCGGAGACGAGCTCTGCGCCAGCACCGGAGGTCGAGGAAGAGAAGGAAGAGACGCAGCAGGGGGGCCGGACGGCTCCGGAGGCCACGTTTACGGTGAAGAGCATCGCCATCGATGCGTCGGAGCTGAAGGTGGACAAGGCGGCGCTCACGGACCTCATGAAGGACTGCATCGGTGACGGTGTGACGCTTTCGAAGCTCAACGCGGCCATCGCGCAGGTCACGTCGTACTGCCGCACGCACGGGTATCCGGCGTCGGCGGCGTACCTGCCCGCGCAGGAGGCGAGGGACGGCGCCATCGAAATCAAGGTCATCCCGGGCCGCTATGGCGATGTGAAGCTCGAGAACCACAGCAAGCTGAAGGACAATGTCGCGATGCGCTTTGTCGGCGGGCTGAAGAAGGGCGACATCATCCGTTCGCGCGGCCTCGAGACGACACTGTATTCCATTTCGGATGTCAGCGGCACGAAGGCGGTCGGCGTGCTCGCGCCGGGCAAGGATTTCGGCACGAGCGATGTGACGGTGCGCATCGAGGACGGCCCGCAGACGAATACGGTGCTCTATGCGGAGAATTACGGTTCGAAGTCGTCGGGACGCTACCGCTACGGCTTGCAGCAGAGCTTTTACGACGTCGGGGGCCTCGGGCAGCGCGCGAGCCTCGGCGGACTGATCTCGAATGCGCGCATGCACAACTACTATGCGAACTACGAGGTGCCGGTCGGGCGCGGCGGCCATACGCTGGGCCTCGGCATCAGCCGGATGGATTACAATCTCGGCGGGCCGTTCCGTGCCTGGGGCGCGAACGGCACGGCGGACACGGTGAGCCTTTTCGGCACGGTGCCGATTTATCATATGCATGACGGGCAGCTGAAGGTGCTCTATGGGTATGATTACCGCAAGCTCGAGGACGATCTCGACATCTTTGGCGGGCTCGCGGACACCGACAAACATTCGAATTCCGTCCATGTCGGCATCGCGGGCAACCAGCAGCTCGATGCGAAGACGTCGGTCGATTTCGATGCGACGCTGACGCATGGCAATCTGACGCTGGATTCGTGGTATGCGCGGCTGCGCGATGCGCTCGGCGGCGATACGGAGGGCCCGTTCACGAAGTTCACGTTCGACGGGACGCTCGTGCGCACGCTCGGCCATCGCACGGATGTGATGGAAAAAGTTTCGGGCCAGCTCGCAGACCGCAATCTCGACGGCTCGGAGCAGCTGTATCTCGGCGGCGCGAACGCGATTCGCGCGTATCCGCAGGGCGAGGGCTCGGGCGACGACGGCTTTACGAGCACGACGGAGTTCCGCTACTATACGGACATCCCGGGGCTGACGTTCAGCACGTATTTCGACATCGGCCATGCGAAGCTCTCGCACGACGGCCATGCGGGCAGCGAGACGCTGAAAGGCTGGGGCCTCGCGGCGAGCTACCAGCGCCCCGGCGACTGGTTCGCCCGCCTCGACTACGCAAGGCGCATCGGCGACAGCAAGTTCCTCAGCGAAGATGCCAAGGCAAAGGGACGGCTGTGGTTCCTCTTAGGTAAGATTTGGTGACTTTGAACGCTGGAGCAGCCTCCCTCTCTGAGGGAGGACAGGCGCGGCAGCGCCAGGTGGGAGTCGCTTGTACGTCATGGCAATTTGCACGTCGTATGTTTTCGCCGGTGCGCATGTGGCCGCTGACAGCGCTTTTTTATTCGCACCCGCGGAAGAAATGATGTTTTTGTTGTTTTGTTATGCAGGGGACTCCCACCACCGCTTCGCGGTCCCCCTCCCTCAAAGAGGGAGGCTGAAGGACGAGAACCGTTTGACAAAGCCGCGCGACTGTTGCTATAATAGTGAGGTCGTGGAGAGGTGTCCGAGCGGTTTAAGGAGCCGGTCTTGAAAACCGGTGATGCGGCAACGCACCGTGGGTTCGAATCCCACCCTCTCCGCCACTTTAGAAACGTTGGAAGAACCGTCACATCGACGGTTCTTTTTTTGTTGTCCTACCTACTATAGCAGCCTCCCTCACAGAGGGAGGGGGACCGCGTTAGCGGTGGTGGGAGTGTCGAAGGTAGGGCGTAACTCTTTGCAGGAGTGCTTCTGCGAAGGCACGAAAGGATGTCATACCAGTGAAAATCGCATTTTTCGATTCCGGCCTCGGCGGACTGTCCGTCCTCCATCATGCGCGGCATGTGTTGCCGCATGAGCAGTTTGTCTTTTACGCCGACGAGACGCATGTGCCGTATGGCACGAAGACGCGCGCGGAGGTCGAGAGCTTCGTCGCGGAGGCGTTCGAGTTTCTTTTGAAGCAGGACGTCAAGGCCATCGTCGTGGCCTGCAACACGGCGACGTCGGTGGCCGTGCCCGCCATGCGCGCGCGCTATGACCTGCCCATCATCGGCATGGAGCCCGCCGCGAAGAAGGCGCTCGCGCTCGACCCCGTCCACCGCGTGCTCGTGACGGCGACGCCCATCACGGTCGCGGGCGAGAAGATGGAGCACCTGATTGAGCGGGTCGATCACGAGCATCTCGTCGACCGCCTGGCTCTCCCCGAGCTCGTGACGTTCGCCGAGAACATGGTCTTCGACGGCCCCGAGGTCGAGGCGTACCTGCGGAAAGAGCTCGCGCCGTATCAGCTCGAAGACTACTCCGCCCTCGTCCTCGGATGCACGCACTTCAATTATTTTAAGCCCGCGTTCCGGAGAATCCTGCCGGAGAGCGTGAGGTTCGTCGATGGCAACGAAGGCACAGTCGCACAGCTCATAAGAAAGCTCAAAGAGCGCGGCGAGCTCGCGGGAGAAGAGCAGGAGCAGACCGTCGAATATTTCTATTCGGGGGAGCGCGTGACCGAGGAAAAGGAGCTGGAGCGGATCGAAAAGTGCAACCGACAGCTCGATCAAGTGTACGAACTCTGATGCCCTCTTGACTTTACCCCGCTTTTGTTTTAGGCTATTGACGTATGTTTTTGGAAGGGAGGCGCATGGAATATGCCGGTTACGGTCAGGCATCGTGTGAATTTTTATGATACGGATGCGATGGCGGTCGTGCATCATGCGAATTATATCCGGTGGTTCGAGATCGGGCGCGTGGAGTATCTGCGGTCCATCGGAATTACGCTGGACATGCTGATGGATGACGGGTATGTCTTTCCCATCACGGATGTCAGTGCGAAGTATGTGTCGCCGGGGCGTTTTGATGAGGAGCTGCTCATCGAGACGACGCCGACGGCGCTGACGAAGGCGAAGATGGCGTTTGACTATCGCGTGCTCGATGCGGAGACCGGGCGCGTGCTCGTGCTCGGCCATACGCAGAATGTCTATACGAGCCGCGAGACGGGCCGCATCGAGCGGCTTACGGGCAAGTATTGGACGATTCTCAAGGCAGCTATGGCAAAGGAAAAAGTACTCAAGGCCCAGAATGAGGGCTTGAAAGATAAATAAGAAGAAAAGGGGAAGATTGTTCGATGGATTTCTTGGATATCGTGGAACTCATCTTGATCGTCATCCTGGCGGTCATGATTCTTTCCGACCTCCTGCTGGCCGCGCTCGGCAAGGAGAAGGTCGTCGTGGATACGAGCGCGCCGTTCAAAAAGGTCAGCATGGATGACGAGAGCCTCGTCATCGAAAAAGAGCTGACGTTCCGCAACGAGGGCAAGCAGTGCGCGACCATCATGGACGCCATCGTGCGCCCGCTGCTGCCGTACGAGCAGTATGACGGCATCGAGGCCCGCGGCAAGGCGGAGCGCGAGGGCGAGCCGCGCGAGGATGATTATTTCGAGGCCGTGCTGATCCAGAAGAAGGGCGACGCGAAGGGCGAGGATGTGCTGCACATCTTTGCAAAGCTGAAGTTCCTGCCGCGCAAGGGCATGACGCTCGAGGAGGCGCTGTCGCACATGGTGGACATCGCCGTGGACGTCATCTGGCAGGAGACGGGCCGCATGCCGTATCATTATGAGAAAGTGCAGCTGAAGCTTTCGGCCGAGGAAATTGCACAGCTCGCGGGCGTCACGCTCGCGAAGGACTGAAGGAGGCACGATCATGGCAGAAATGGAACTCATCCCGGTGCCGACGCGCATCCTGACGGAGAAAGATGACATCATCGACGCAATCGATCATTATACGAAGGGAAAGGTAGGCCCGGACGACCTCATCTGCAGCGCAGAGTCGGTCGTGGCCATCACGCAGGGCCGCTATGTGCGGCCGGAAGACCTGCACATCACGCGCGTGGCGCAGTTCTGCTGCCGGTTCATCCCGGATTACGGCAGCCTCGCATCGCCGCATGGCATGCAGTCGCTCATGGATGTCGAGGGCAAATGGCGCGTGGCGTTCGCGCTGTTCGCGGGTTTCTTTGCAAAGCTCGTCGGCAAGTCCGGCATGTTCTACAAGTGGGGCGGCAAGGAGACGGCGATGATTGACGACGTTACGGGCACGATGCCGCCGTTCGACAAGTGCATCGTCTACGGCCCGGCCGACGCGGACAAGGTCTGCGCGCAGATTGCGGAGCGCACGGGCGCGTTCGGCGCGATGATTGCCGACGTCAATGACCTCAAGCGCAGCCGCGTCGTCGGCATCACGAAGGCCGTCGATGGCGACATCGCGCGCATGCTGCTGATCGACAATCCGTTCGGCAACGCGAGCCAGAAGACGCCGATCTGCATCATCAAGAATTACCGTCAGTATCAGGAAAGCAAGAAGTAACTTTATAACGCAGCCCCCCTCTCAGAGGGGGGAGGGCCACGTGAGTGGCAGGGGGAGTGTCGAAGGTAGGCCCTATCAATCTGTACGATTGCATCTGCAAAGGCACACCCGAAGGAGATGCTATCGTGCGACCAGGCAATCGGGCACCAGATGCTTTGCGCCCTTACAATATCCGCCGCCATTTCCAGCGCTATCCGGCGGGCTCGGTGCTCATCGAGATGGGGAATACCCGGGTCATCTGCGCGGCGACGGTCGAAGACCGCGTGCCGTTCTTTCAGCGCGGGACGGGGCTCGGATGGATTGCGGCGGAGTATGCACTCTTGCCGAGCGCGACGAATACGCGCACGCCGCGCGAGGCGGTGCGCGGCCACCAGAACGGCCGCACGCAGGAAATCCAGCGGCTGATCGGGCGCTCGCTGCGCTCGGTCGTCGATCTCTCGACACTCGGCGAGCGGACGATTCAGATTGACTGCGATGTCATCCAGGCCGACGGTGGCACGCGGACGGCGTCGATTACGGGCGCGTTCGTCGCGCTCGTCGAGGCGTGCGCGAGCTTTTATGAAAAGGGGAACGTGTTCCCCGTGCAGGATTTCCTCTCGGCCATCAGCGTCGGCGTCAGCGCGGACGAGGAGCCGATTCTCGACCTCTGCTATGAGGAGGACTCCCACGCCATCGTCGACATGAACGTCGTCATGACGGGCGCAGGGAAGTTCGTCGAAGTGCAGGGGACGGGCGAGGGACGGCCGTTCTCGAAAGACGAGCTCGGGACGCTGCTGGAGTACGGCGAGAAAGGGTGTCGGGAGCTCATTTCGTACGAGAAAGACGTGCTCGGAGGAGAGCTCGTGTGGCTCGTGGGAAGAGTCGGGTGAACGTATGAAAAAAATCGTGATTGCGACGAAGAATGCGGGGAAGATCCGCGAGATGAAGGCGGCGTTTTCGCATCTGCCGGTGGAAGTCGTGTCGCTGGCTTCGTTCGGCTCGCTGCCGGATGCGGTCGAGGACGGGGCGACGTTCGAGGAGAATGCGCGGATCAAGGCGCATTTTTTCTGCGGAGAGACGGGCTGTGCGTGCATCGCGGACGATTCGGGCATCGAGATTGCGGCACTTGACGGCGCGCCGGGCGTTCATTCGGCGCGGTTTGCGGGCGTGCATGGCGATGACGCCGCGAACAATGCGAAGATGGTCGCGGAGCTCGAGAAGCGCGGCCTCGACGCCTCGGCAGCGGATTACCGCTGCGCGCTCGTGTTCGAGGATACGGATGGCACGGTGCTCACGGCCGACGGCCGCGTCGATGGCACGGTGCGTCTCGTGCCACGCGGCGAGGGCGGGTTCGGATACGACCCGTATTTCTACGTGCCGCGCGACGGCGGCGAGGAGAAGACGATGGCGGAGCTGACGCTTGCGGAGAAAGACGCCATCAGCCACCGTGGAAGAGCGCTGCGGGAGCTCGTGAAGCAGCTGGAAAGGTATTTTTGAAAATGAAAGTCGTGATTTTGAGCGATACGCATGGCAGCACGCAGGCGGTCGAGCGTGTCTTTTCGGAGCAGCCGGATGCGGCGCTGTACCTGCATGCGGGCGATGTGCTGGGCGATGCGGAGTATATGGCGTCGCTCGTGGGCGCGGAGCTCAATGCGGGCGAGCAGGACGAAAGTGTTTCGCCGCGCGTCATCGGCGTGCCGGGCAATACGGACTGGCCGGACGGCAATCAGCCGCTCGCGCGCATCGTCTGCGCGGCGGGACATCGCATCCTGCTCGCGCACGGGCACAGCTTCGGCGTGCAGTATACGACGAAGTTTTTCGCCGATGCGGCGGCGGAGTCGAACTGCGACATCGCGGTCTACGGGCACACGCACGTCGTGGACGTGTCGCCCGGGACGCCAATCACGGTGCTGAACCCCGGCTCGGCGGCACGGCCGAGGGACGCGTATGAGCCGTCGTATATGGTCGTGGAGATGGAAGAAGGGCAGCGCCCGGACGTGAAAGTCGTGCGGATGCGCGAGCTTTGAAAAGTGAATAGAATTCAGTATTTATGCGGCCTCGGGCCGCTTTTCTTTTCTTGAATACCGCGACGAATTGTGATAAAATTAGCCTACGAGCGTATGTAATTTAGTATGAAAGTGGGAGGGATTACTTTGCGAGAACTCGACGCAAAAACAATCACCGAAAACGTAGCCCAGATGTGCAAGGAAGCTGCCTACTACCTTCCTGAGGACGTCTACCAGGCGCTCAAGAAAGGCCGCGAGACGGAGAAGTCTCCGGCAGGCCAGAACGTGCTTGACCAGATTATCAAGAACGCGGAAATCGCGAAGGCGGAGGATCGTCCTTACTGCCAGGATACGGGCATGACGATCGTCTTCCTCGAGCTCGGCCAGGATCTCCATATCGTCGGCGGCGACCTCGAGCAGGCGGTCAATGACGGCATCGCGAAAGGCTATACGGAAGGGTATCTCAGAAAGTCCGTCGTCAGCGAGCCGCTGTTCAACCGCGTGAACACGCAGAACAACACGCCGGGCGTTATCTACACGAAGATTGTGCCGGGCGACAAGCTCAAGATCACGGTCGAGCCGAAAGGTTTCGGCTCGGAGAACAAGGGCGGCGTCAAGATGCTCGTGCCGGCCGATGGCGTCGAAGGCGTCAAGAAGGCTGTCATGGACATCATCCTCCATGCGAGCATGAATCCCTGCCCGCCGACGGTCATCGGCGTCGGCATCGGCGGCACGATGGACAAGGCCTGCCTCTACAGCAAGGTCGCTCTCACGCGCTCGGTCGACAGCCACAACCCCATGCCGGAATACGCAAAGCTCGAAGATGAGCTCCTCGACCTCATCAATCAGACGGGCATCGGCCCGCAGCTCGGCGGCTCGACGACGTGCCTCGGCGTCAACATCGAGTGGGGCCCGACGCATATCGCCGGCCTCCCGGTCGCCGTCACGATCTGCTGCCACGCCTGCCGTCACAAGACGCGCACGCTGTGATCTGTGGTATTTGAGGAAACAGGAGGAACCATCATGGCAGAACCTATCAAGATCCATACTCCTTTCACCGAGGAGATGTCGAAGAAATTCCATATCGGCGACGCAGTCCTCATCACGGGCGAGATCTATGCCGCTCGCGATGCTGCGCACAAGAAGATGTGCGAGGCGCTCGCAAAAGGCGAGAAGCTCCCGATCGACTGGCACGACAAGATGGTCTATTATCTGGGCCCGACGCCGGCAAAACCGGGCGATCCGATCGGCTCTTGCGGCCCGACGACCTCCGGCCGCATGGACGCCTACACGCCGACGATGCTCGACCAGGGCATCAAGGGCATGATCGGCAAGGGCTCCCGCTCGAAGGAAGTCGTCGAGTCGATGAAGAAGAACCATGTCACGTATTTCGCAGCCGTCGGCGGCGCCGCTGCCCTCATCGCGAAGTCGGTCAAGAAGTATGAAGTTCTTGCGTATCCGGAGCTCGGCCCGGAGGCGCTTGCGCGCCTGACGGTCGAGGATTTCCCGGCCATCTGCGTCATTGACTGCGAGGGCAACAGCCTCTACGAAGTCAACCAGGAGAAATATCGTACCCTGAAGGGCTACTGATATATTGGGAATATGGCGTGCCGTGAGAAATACAGGCTCTCACGGCGCGTTTCCCGGGAAATTATAGGAGGTATAGAATGTATAACGTAACTTTTTACCTGCGTCGCCTGCATTCGCTCGTCGGCCTGCTGGTCCTCGGCATCGTCATCCTCGAGCATGTCATGACGAATGCATCGTCGCTCGGCGGCCCGGAGGCTTTCAACAGCAGCCTCGCGATGATGGAACTCATCCCGAAACCGATCTTCTACGGCCTTGAAATCTTCGGCATCGCCATCCCGCTGCTGTTCCATGCAATCTACGGCATCTACATCGCCCTCCAGGCGAACAACAACCCCGGCCGCTTCGGCTACATGCGCAACTGGATGTTCACGCTCCAGCGCTGGACGGCATGGTACCTCGTACCGTTCCTCATCTGGCACATCTTCTATCTCCGCATCTACACGAAGGGCATCTGCGGCGTCCCGATGAGCTATGAGCTCCTCGACAGCTATTTCACGAACCCGATCGTCGTCGTTCTCTACACGATCGGCATGCTCGCAGCAATCTTCCATTTCTGCAACGGCATCACGACGTTCTGCATGACGTGGGGCATTGCGAAAGGCCCGCGCGTCCAGAGCGTTGTCAGCGTCCTCTCGATGCTGCTCTTCCTCGCGCTCGCGCTCGTGACGGTCGCTTTCATGGCACACTACGTGCTGCTCTGAGACGTCACTCGGTACTGAAAAGGAGATAAAGAATGGCTAACAAACCAGAAAATAAGATCATCGTCGTCGGTGGCGGCCTGTCCGGCCTCATGGCGACGCTGAAAATCTGCGAAGGCGGCGGCAAGGTAGACCTGTTCTCCTATTGCCCGGTCAAGCGTTCGCATTCCCTCTGCGCCCAGGGCGGCATCAATGCCTGCATGGACACGAAGGGCGAGCATGACTCCATCTACGAGCATTTCGATGACACGGTCTACGGCGGCGACTTCCTCGCTGACCAGCTCGCTGTCAAGGGCATGGTCGAAGCAGCTCCGAAGCTCATCAAGATGTTCGACCGCATGGGCGTGCCGTTCACGCGCACGGCAGAAGGCGTCCTCGACCTCCGCAACTTCGGCGGCCAGAAGAACAAGCGCACGTGCTTCGCAGGCTCCACGACGGGCCAGCAGCTCCTCTATGCTCTCGACGAGCAGGTCCGCCGCTGGGAAGTCAAGGGCGGCGTCAAGAAGTATGAGTTCTGGGAATTCATCCGCATCATCAAGAACAAGGACGGCATCTGCCGCGGCATCGTCGCACAGAACATGAACTCCATGGAGATCGTTTCGTTCCCGGCTGACGTCGTCATCCTCGCAACGGGCGGCCCGGGCCAGGTCTATGGCCGCTGCACGGCTTCCACGATCTGCAACGGCTCCGCTGTTTCCTCCGTGTACCAGCAGGGCGCAGAACTCGGCAACCCGGAGTTCCTCCAGATCCATCCGACGGCCATCCCGGGCTCCGACAAGAACCGCCTGATGTCCGAGGCGTGCCGCGGCGAAGGCGGCCGCGTCTGGGTCTATCGCAAGAACCCGCAGACGGGCGAAAAAGAGCGCTGGTACTTCCTCGAAGACATGTATCCGGCATACGGCAACCTCGTCCCGCGTGACGTCGCTTCCCGCGCTATCTACAAAGTCGTCGTCCACATGGGCCTCGGCATGCACAACCCGAACCGCGTCTACCTCGACCTCTCGCACATCCCGGCCGACTACCTCGAGCGCAAGCTCGGCGGCATCCTCGAGATGTATGATGACTTCGTCGGCAAAGACCCGCGCAAGGTCCCGATGGAGATTTTCCCGTCCATCCATTACTCCATGGGCGGCATCTGGGTCGACCGCGCGCATCACACGAACATCCCGGGCCTCATGGCATCCGGCGAGTGCGACTACCAGTATCATGGTGCCAACCGCCTCGGCGCGAACTCGCTGCTGTCCGCTGCGTACTCCGGCACGATTTCCGGCCCGGAGAGCCTGCGCCTCGCACGCTCCGGCAAGCTCGGCGATCCTCTGACGGATGCTGAGATGGAAGCTGCCCGCCAGGAGACGGTCGACGAGTTCGAGAAGATTCTCCAGATGAACGGCCCGGAGAACGCGCATCAGCTCCATCACGAGCTCGGCGACATCATGTACAAGTATGTCTCCGTCGAGCGCGACAACAATGGCCTCGCCGAGTGCGTCGAGGAACTCAAGAAGATCCTCAAGCGCTGGGACAACATCGGCATCACGGACCGCGGCCACTGGGCAAACCAGGAAGCCATGTTCGTGCGCCAGCTGCGCAACATGATCATCTATGCGATGGCCATCACGCAGTCCGCCCTGCAGCGTGACGAGAGCCGCGGTGCGCATGCGAAGATCGTCCTCGAGTCCGACTATGCAAAACTTGATGACGACCAGAAGGCAGCGCTCCAGAAGAAGTACGGCCAGTTCCACTTCGACAAGGAGACGGGCCGTGCGATGACGGACGACGGCAACAACGACCTCGTCTTCTTCGAGCGCAACGACAAGCAGTTCATGCGCACGACGATCGTCACGTTCGACAAGGAGCATGAGGCTCCGGTCGTTTCCTACCGTGAGTTTGAGCACTCTCTTATCAAACCGCGTCTCCGTAACTACGCCGTGGCAAAGAAAGAGTAAGAGGGAGGACATAAGAGAATGGCAGAAGAACAGAAAAAAGTCAGATTCGTCATCGAGCGCCAGGACGGCCCGAACGACAAGCCGTACACGCAGGAGTTCGACGTGGACTACCGCCCCGGCCTCAATGTCGTCGCCGCCCTCATGGAAATCCAGAAGCATCCGGTCACGGTCGATGGCAAGCGCGTCGCGCCGGTCACGTGGGAGTGCAACTGCCTCGAGAAGGTCTGCGGCGCCTGCATGATGGTCATCAACGGCAAAGCCCGCCAGGCTTGCTGCTCGCTCGTTGACAAGCTCGATCAGCCGATTCACCTCGCGCCGGCACGCACGTTCCCGGTCATCCGCGACCTCCTCATTGACCGTTCCGTCATGTTCGAGAGCCTCAAGCGCATCCAGGGCTGGGTCGAAATCGACGGCACGTGGGAAGTCAAGGACGCTCCGATTCAGAACCCGTACACGGCCGCGACGGCTTACGAGATTTCGCACTGCATGACGTGCGGCTGCTGCCTCGAGGCATGCCCGAACGTCGGCCCGCAGTCCGACTTCATCGGCCCGGCGCCGACGGTGCAGGCA
>ONJV01000213.1 GCA_900318215.1 uncultured Veillonellaceae bacterium | reverse complement strand
CATTTCGCGAGGCGATATAGTCCTCAGCTACGGACATCGTGGTGGACATATTTTCCTCGGGATCGATTTCCAAAGGGTTGTCGCTGACCATCACCGAAACGTTATGGCGCTCCATGATGCGAGTGGCAAGCGTGAGATACTTGTTCTCGCGCCCGTAAATCGTGCCGCCGCTTCCGGTTTTCACGATCAACAAGCCATCCGTTCCTTCCATCAGCCCGAACTCGACGCCATGAAACGACAGAAAGGCATCATAATCCATCGGCATCCCTCCCGGCATTGCATCTTACAAAATTTTCCGCTCCCGTGCTTCGGGAGTTTTTTCATATCTTGATGATAGCACAAGACTGCGGACAAAAACGGGATAGGTGATATGTTACGATACAACTACAAAAGCAAGGAGGTGACGCATCATGCTATATTACCAGCTGGATGCAACGTTCCATTTCGAGTCCTACAAGAAACACGACGAAATCGTGACGGAGCCGCAAGACAAAGACATCGAGCGGATCAACCGCCGGCTGCAACGGGCGTTCTCCTCCATCGATGCCACCCCATTTCCCGAGTTTTGTACCTGCTGCTTTACGGAACATGACAAAGCTACATTTGTCATCGGCCTGAATACGATGTCGAAAGACCAGGCGCTCTCCACCATCGAAGAATCTCTCCGCGATACAAAGCACTGGAAGGATGTGCGCGTGAACGAGCTCTGCGAAATCTCGTCGCAACAGCTGCTTTCAGGGATGCTGTCGCCAGCCTACGATGCCGGCTTCTTTCGAGAATTTCCATCGCAGCTGGAAGAATGGGACAATCGTTGCGAGCCAGAGGAGTTTCAGATCACGTCCGGAATTGGGAATCCTGCGGCTCTTTCCTTGGAAGCGGCCTTGGACGAGGCAAAATCGCTGATGCTCGGCGACACGTTCCTCGCGGAAATCCAGCGCATCTATAATCCGGCGAATACACGGGCGCTGATCGAGCATCCCGTCCACTATCAGCTCGTCATCCGTCATGATGACAACATCGCGCCTGTCGTAGATTTATTGGTGCGATGCTTGCACTCTGCCGGCCGTCTCCCCAGCTTGCGGTATGACATCCTCAAAAAGTTCATCTATTTTCCGCGCACAAACGAAAAAGTTCATCAGCTCTTCCAGACTTCGGACGGCGCGACCATTGTCCTCGTTCCATCACAAATCACCAACGAGGATGAAAAAGGTTATTTTACAGCAACCGCCAGCGAATCGTTCGACCATCTGACGGAACAAATCAAGCTCCACCGCAAAAAGACGCTGTTCATTTTTATCGAGCGCCAGCCACAGGAATCTTCCTGCAAGCGCATCATCAGCGATGTCGAAGAGGAACTCCGCATTGTGGAACTCGGAGAAGGGATGTGTTCTCTTTCGCAGGCAAAAACGTGTCTCCGGCAGCTCATCGATAAATCCGACCTCGCGCCCTATTTCCACACAGGAGATGGCGCGCTGCCCGAGCAGGAAGCGTACACGACGACCGACGTGCAAGAAGCATACTCGAACTGGCGCTCCATGGTGCTGCGGGAGCGCATCTATCCGACCTACCAGAAAGAGCTTGCCGCGAAGAAAGTCAAGAAGGACAAGCCGAAAGCGGCACGGCAAAAGCTCCTGAACATGGTGGGGCTCACGCAAGCGAAATCCGTCATCCAAGACATGGTTGCCGCTGCCAAACTCCAGAACTTGCGAAAAAGCTGGGGCATCAAGGAACAGACGATTTCTCGTCACATGGTTTTCACAGGGAATCCCGGTTCGGCGAAAACGACGGTCGCCCGGCTGACGGCGAAAATTTTGGCCGAAGAAAACATCATCCCAAAGTCTCTTTTCATCGAATGTGGCCGCGCGAATCTCGTTGGCAAATATGTCGGCTGGACCGCAGACATCGTAAAAAAGTTTTTCCGCGAAGCGCAGGGCGGCGTGCTCTTCATCGATGAAGCGTACGCGCTGGTCGAAGATCATCACAGCTACGGCGACGAGGCCATCAATACGATCGTGCAGGAAATGGAAAACAAGCGCGAGAGCGTCATTGTCATCTTGGCTGGCTACCCCGACAAGATGAAGAAGCTGCTGGATCGCAACGAAGGTCTCCGCAGCCGCATCGCGTTCCATGTGGACTTCCCGGATGATACGCCGGAAGAACTCGGCGAGATTCTGGACTTGATGTGCGAGGAGCGCGGCTATCAGCTGACCGATGCCAGCCGCGAGAAATGTGCATCCATCTTCGAGGCAGCGGTCAAAACGCCGAATTTCGGAAACGGGCGTTTCGTCCGCAATCTCTTGGAGCAAGCTACGCTCCGGCAAGCGAAGCGCCTGATGGAAACGGATGCGAACATCGAGAAAGAACAAGGTCTCCTGCTCCTGCCGGAAGATTTTGAGACGCTTGCGATCCCATCGCCGACAGAAAATCGGATTGGTTTCTGTCCGGCGAAAGGATTCTGACGACCACCGTCGAATGATACAAAAGAATCGTGATACGAGGCAGAGAACGTTATGGCAGACACGAAAGCAAAATTCTACCACATCCTCGAAATCCTCTGGGACACGGACGAGGAACACCCGAAAACGGCCGCGCAAATCGGCGAGCTTCTGGATGCGCGGTACGGTATCGCGGCAGAGCGGAAGTCCATCTGCCGCGACATCAACATCCTGCGGGACGAGTGCGGCTTCGACATCAACCTTTCGGCAGACAACAAGGAAGGATTCTACCTTGCCAGCCGTCCGTTCGAGGACTGGGAGCTGAAATTCCTGATGGACGCCGTTCTGTCTTCCCGTGCGCTCTCGGAAACGGATGCGCGCAAGCTGGTGGACAAGCTGAAGCGTCAAGGCAGCCAGGCCAGCCGCGAACTGCTCGCCGCCATCACGCCGCTGCCGCCGAAGCCGGCGGCAGACAAGCGGTTGGTAAAGTACGGCATCGACACTGTGCTCAAAGCCATCCGAGCGGATCGGCAGATTTCGTTCACGTACCTCACGTTTGACGCTGACAAGCAGCCGACGCCGCGCAGGAAAGAGGCGTACCAAGTCAGCCCCTATGCGCTCGTCCGCAAGGGCGATTTTTACTATCTCGTCTGCAACTACAGCAAATACGACAATCTGAGCTTCTATCGGCTCGACCGCATGGGGCGGATCGCGCTGCTGCCGGACAAGCGGAAGCCGCTCCGCGCGTTCGTCGGTACGCACGAACGCGCCGGGTTGAGCGATTTCGTCCACCGTGCGCTCTATAGCTTCACCGGCGATCCCGTCGAGCTCCGACTGGCAATTCCGACATACGAAGTCAGCGACCTCATCGACGCGTTCGGCAACGAAGTCACCATTCACAAAACCGACGAGGACGCTTGCGAGGCACGCATGACCGTTCAGGATGGGCCGGGGCTTTATTTTTGGCTCTTGCAGCGCGCGGACAACGTGAAAGTGCTATCGCCGGTCTCCGTCCGCGATCATCTCGTCGAACTGCTGAAAACGATGCTGGCACAGTACGAATCTCCGGCAGATGCACCATCGAAAAGCAAGGAGGCCGATCATGGATGACATCCTCTTTCAGCGGACAGCGCAAGGGGTGACTTCGCCGCAGACGGGGCTCATCTTGCCGGAAGAAATCATGGTTTTCGACACGGAAACCACGGGGCTCTCCAAAGAGCGAGACGACATCCTGCAATTTTCCGCCATCGACGGCGCGGGAAACACGCTGATGAATCAGTTGTTTCATCCCGTCCGCCAGCGGTCTTGGCCGGATGCCGAGCGCGTGAACCAGATCACGCCGCAGGACGTAGCAGATGCCCCTCTGCTGGAAGCGATGGCAGACGACATTCTGCAACTCTTCCGCAGCGCGCGCCTGATCGTCGCCTACAACGTCCGCTTCGACTACAATATGCTGCTGGGCAACCTCCCCCGTCAGCGGCGCGAGCTCTGCCATATCTTCAAGTATTCCCATGCACACCACGTCTACGATGTCATGTGGCACTTCCCCGCCGTTTATGCCGAGACGCATCCAGCCGCCAGCCGCAGAAAGCCGCAAAAACTCGGCGCGTGCGCTGCATACTACGGCTACCAAGGCGGCCGGCTGCATGACGCACTGGAAGATGCCAGAGCCACGTTGCACTGCTTTTACCATGTCATCGAAG